>JAADIN010000033.1 GCA_013151315.1 Planctomycetota bacterium
CACCAATATCGGTAACCTCACGGATTGGGAGAGCGAATTTGGCAGCACGGGAGGCACTGGGACGCTTTCGGCTGCCATCGCCGTGCCCGAGTCAGCCACGTGTATGCTGTTGATTGTGGGTCTCGGTTTTGCAACACTACCCAGGTCGAGATTTTCCCCCTAAAATACAAGAAAAAATCATCTTCTACTAATAGTGAAGGAATTTTTGGCACCTATGGCCACTTCGACACCACCCACCGCGACACCCACCAAGTCGGTCGCCAATCTTGATGGAGCGACCGTTCGTTTTTGCGGCGATTCGGGCGACGGCATGCAGTTGGCTGGAACCCAGTTCACCAACACCTCGGCCCTGCTGGGTAACGATGTCGCGACTTTTCCTGACTTCCCGGCCGAGATTCGGGCCCCTCGTGGCACGAAAGCGGGCGTTAGCGGTTTTCAGATCCACTTTTCAAGCAACGAAATTTTCACGCCCGGCGATACGGTTGATGCCCTGGTGGCGATGAATCCGGCGGCGCTGACGACCAACATCGCCGACCTGCGGGATGGCGGCATCTTGCTCGTCAACCAAGATGCTTTTGTTGAGAAAAAAGGGCTTGCGCAAGCGGGCTACGAAACCAACCCGACCGAAGATGGCAGCCTCGACAAGTACAAGTTGCACAGTGTGCCGATGACCAAGCTGACCCGTTTGGCTGTCGAGGATTGCGGGCTGAGCCAAAAGGAAGCTGACCGATGCCGCAACTTCTTTGCGATGGGTTTGGTGTTCTGGCTGTACGACCGTTCGCGACGCTTCGGTTTATCGATACCAAATTCGGCAAACGGCCCGACGTGGCCCAGGCCAACACGGCAGCGCTGAAGGCCGGCTATCACTACGGCGAAACGGTCGAAGCGATCAACACGCAGTACCACGTTGCCCCGGCAAAGCTGTCTCCTGGAACGTATCGCAACATCGTCGGAAACCAAGCGCTGGCCTGGGGACTCTTGGCGGCGGCGAAAATGTCGGAAAAACAGTTGTTCATGGGAGCCTATCCATCACGCCCGCCACTGACATCTTGCAAGAGCTGACCAAGCACAAGAATTTTAATGTGCTGACGTTTCAAGCGGAGGACGAGATCGCAGCGATGACCTCGACGATCGGCGCTGCCTTTGCGGGTTCGATGAGCGTTACCGCAAGCAGTGGCCCCGGTATCGCGCTCAAGGGCGAAGGCCTCGGACTGGCGGTCATCATGGAACTGCCGATGATTGTGATCAATGTCCAGCGCGGCGGCCCTTCCACGGGCCTGCCGACCAAGACCGAGCAGTCCGACTTGTACCAAGCTCTGTTTGGCCGCAACGGCGAATGTCCGATGCCGGTGATTGCGGCCCGGAGCCCTGGCGACTGTTTTGACGTGGCGCTCGAAGCATGGCGGATGGCGGTCGACTACATGACGCCCGTCTTTGTGCTTACCGATGGCTATATTGCCAACGGTTCGGAGCCGTGGAAGGTCCCGTCGGTAAGCGGGCTTTCGAAGATTCCTGTCACTCACCCGGGCCCTCCGGCCAATGGCGACGCATTTTTACCCTACGAGCGAGATGAAAAACTCTCGCGACCGTGGGCCATTCCGGGTACCCCAGGCCTAGAGCACCGGCTGGGCGGATTAGAGAAAGAAGACATCAGTGGCAACGTTTGCTACGATCCCGACAATCACGAACACATGTGCAACTTGCGAGCTGAAAAAGTCGCCAAGATTGCCGATCGTCTCCCTTTGCAAGAGCTGGATGGCCCCGACAGTGGCGATCTTTTGGTGCTTAGCTGGGGCGGCACTTACGGCGCCTGTGCTACGGCGGTCCACACAGCACTTGCCGACGGCAAGAAAGTAAGCCACTGCCACCTGCGATATCTCAATCCATTCCCGAAGAATCTCGCGGAAATTCTAACGAAGTTCGACAAGATTTTAATTCCTGAGCTCAATCTGGGCCAACTCGGCTCGGTGATTCGATCGACCTTTTTGATCGACGCGATCGGGCTCAATAAAGTCCAGGGCAAACCGTTTAGCGTTGGAGAAATCCTGGAGAAAATCAAAGGGCTGACCTGATCCAGCGAAAGTCGTAGATGACTAATCATATCTTACTGAAAATTTTAACCTCTAGCCTCTCTCAACCATGAGCATTGAAACCCTTCTCCCTGTCTTAAAACCGGCCGATTTTGCCAGCGACCAAGACGTCCGCTGGTGTCCTGGCTGCGGCGACTATTCCATTCTCGCGCAGATGAAAAAAATATTGCCCTCACTGGGCGTGCCGCGCGAGAATATTGTGTTCATCTCAGGAATCGGTTGTTCAAGCCGATTTCCCTATTACATGAACACCTATGGCATGCACTCGATTCATGGTCGGGCCCCGGCAGTCGCGACCGGCCTGAAAACTTGTCGGCCTGACCTTCAAGTTTGGGTGATTACTGGCGACGGCGACGGGCTTTCGATTGGCGGTAACCACTTGATGCACTGCATTCGCCGCAACATGGATCTGAACATCGTGTTGTTCAACAACCGCATCTATGGACTGACGAAGGGCCAATACTCGCCGACTTCGCCGCTGGGCAAAAAGACCAAGAGCTCGCCCATGGGCTCGATCGACAATCCGCTGCATCCGCTGTCGCTCGCCATCGGTTGTGAAGCGACTTTTGTGGCGCGTAGCATCGATACCAACATCAAGCACCTCAGCGCGGTACTCAAGCGGGCAGCCGATCACCAGGGAACTGCTTTTGTTGAGGTCTACCAAAATTGCAACGTCTTTAATGACGGGGCCTGGGAATACGCGACCGATCGCAACTCCAAAGCCGATACCACGCTGGAGCTCGAACACGGCAAGCCGCTTATTTTCGGAAAAAATCGTGACAAGGGTATTCGTCTGAACGGGCTCGAGCCAGAAGTCGTCGAACTTGGCAAAGGCATCGCCGAAGACGATTTGCTTTTCCACAACGAACGGAGCCCCGAGCCGAGCCTTGCTTACCTCTTGAGCCGAATGCGTTATGAGGAGGGTTTTCCCGAGCCGATTGGCGTTTTCCGCTCGGTCGATGCTCCCCGCTACGATGAGCAGATCAACGAGCAGGTCGAGCAAGCGGTCAAGGAAAAGGGACGAGGCGATTTGGAATCTCTATTCAACTCTGGCGATACTTGGAAAGTCACATGATAGCCTGCCCTTTTTGCGGATCTGAGAACACCGAGGGATCGGACCTCTGCGACGACTGTCAGCACTCGCTCACCGATCTCAGCATCCCCCAGCCAACAACGCCGGTAGAACGTGGTCTACTTAAAGACCGTATTCGTGCGCTCGAGCCAAAAGCTCCTTGTACCGTTCCTGCCGACATGCCCGTTGGCGAAGTGCTCAAGCGGATGGTTGCCGAGTCGATTGGCTGCGTCATGATCGTGGAAGATGGCCAGTTGCGTGGCATCTTTAGCGAGCGAGACGCCCTGACGAAGATCAACGCCGAGGTGGGGCAGTTTGTCGATCGGCCTATCAGTTCGGTAATGACTCCCGATCCGATCACTCTCGAAGCAAAAGACCGCATCGCTTTTGCGTTACACAAGATGCATGTGGGCGGGTATCGTCATTTGCCCATTCTCACGAAGGGAGAGTTGAGCGGCGTGATTTCGATCCGCGATATTCTCAACTATCTCTCCGAGCGAGTCGCTGCGAGCTGACAGAAGCAGCCGCGATCTGACAGATCGCCGGAGGCACCCAACCTCCCATTTCGACAGGTCAAAAGCAGTACTTCGGTTCCTTGACTCGAACTGTCAGGCGATAGTCGGATGTCTTCCTCGGTTTCTAGTGTTACCGCACGACGGGTTGAAAAAGGCGTTGCCGCGATGCTGGACGGTTTTTCTCCCGACCCCACCTTGTCGCTAGAGGTCGAAGTCCAGCAAGCCGTCTATTTGGCCCGCAAACTTCAAGTGCGCGCAGCCCTGCAAACGCCTGCCGAACGACGGCAACAAGGCGAACTCGATCGCATGATCCAGTCGCCCGACGACAAGGCGACCCTTATGCAGTTGACCGACCAAGCGTTTCGTTCGCAGTTACCCCCGCGGGCGGCCGATCAGATGATCCATATTCTCGATGTGCAGGGGGTGCCGCGATTTTTCAGTGCGCTCGATCGCACCTTGCTCCGAGGTTTTCAATCGTTCGGAGCCTATCTGCCGGGCGTCGCGATGCCGCTGGTCAAAGAAAAGATGAAGCAAGAGACGGCCAACGTCGTGCTGCCAGCGGAAGAAGAACTGCTGCGCGGCCATCTGCATCAGCGGTGGGAAGAAGGCGTGCGGATGAACGTCAACTACCTCGGCGAGGCCTTGCTAGGCGAGCGCGAAGCCGAGCGCC
>JAADIN010000281.1 GCA_013151315.1 Planctomycetota bacterium
TCAGACTGAGGTAGCCCGACTGATGGGGTTTGCTTATTATCCCGCCTGCGAACAGCCCCTGGTGGCTGAACCCAATTCCTAATTCGTCATGGAGTGCGAGCCGTGAGTTCGATCCGATCTCTTGTAATGATTACGTTGTTGGCCGGGGTGGGAATTTTTCTCTACCTCAAAATCAACGAAGCGCCCCCCGTTTTACCGGCGGAAGTCGAAGGATTTCAGCTAGGTGCCATTGAGTTTGGCGAGCAGCCTAGCGCGCCCAGCACCGTGTCGCAGTCGCCTAGCGCTGTGCCTCAGTTTGGTGCTGCCTTGCCAGGCGATGCGGCCCCTGCGTTTAATCCAATCGCTGCCGCAGCGCTCCCTGCGGAACCAGCGCCGACGTGGAACGATTCCCAGGCCAGCAGCGCTCCCAAGACAATGACTCCACCTCCGATAAGCATGCCGGCAAACGAGGCCCCTGCGTTTGGCGAATCGGCCGGAATAAGTGTTTCAGGCGCGCCCGATCTACCGCCACTGCCAACCTTGCCTCCCTTGGCACCCCCGACCACGCCACCCGTTACCGTAGCGACTCAAGGACAGTCCTCCTTGTTCTCGGCAACTCGCTTGGCAGCCGAAGCGGCTTTGGATCGAGGCGAGTTGTCGCAGGCACTGTTGTTGCTTTCGGATTGGTATGAGGATCCTTCGTTGTCGGCCTCCGAATCGCGGGAAGTCAACGATCTCCTTCGCCAACTGGCAGGTTCGGTGATTTATTCGACCGAGCATCGGCTCGAGCCTCCCTACATGGTGCAGGCGGGCGAGCAATTGGAAGAGATCGCTCAGAAGTACCAGGTCCCTTGGCAACTGCTGGCGAAAATCAACGGGATCTCGCCCGCTAACCAACTCCAGCCGGGGCAGAAATTAAAAGTCGTGCGTGGACCCTTCTCGGCTCTGATCGATTTGGGCAGACGCAAGATGACCCTGATGCTCGACCGTCGCTACGCAGGACAGTTTTCTCTTGAGGTCGGTCCCTCCAGTACCGTTGAAGAAGGCCACTGGACGGTCAACCAAAAATTGCTGACGCCCGGAAATGCAAGACCGACCGGTTCGACTGCCGGCAGTGCGACCGAAGAGCCAAGCCTTATGCTCTCTCGTCCCGATGGCGACACCAATCAACTAACCATCCTGCGCGGTTCGAATGCAACCACCCCTGCCGAACCGACTGGACGAGTCCTCCGCCTCAGCCCTCAAGAGATCGGAGACGTCTACGACATCTTGTCGTTAGGCTCCCGAGTCGTGATTCGAAGATGAGTCGTAGGCCGAAACGAGCGCAGCGCTGTTCCGACAGAACGCTTCGTGGTAGGTTTCTCGGTTCAAAAGAACTTCGAACTCCTTAGGGAAAAATGCCACGATGTACGATCGACAAGCACTCCTCGAGCTGATCCGCGAGCAAGCCTTGCAGTTTGGCGACTTCACGCTCGCCTCGGGCAAGAAGGCAAGTTTTTATCTTGATTGCCGCAAGGTCACCCTGGATGCCCGCGGCGCTCGCCTGATTGGCGAAGGCATGCTCGAGCTGCTTGGCGCCGACATGCCGCCGCTTGTGGGCGGCATGGCCATTGGCGCCGATCCGATCACTGCCTCGATTCTTACGCTGGCCGGCATGCGCGAGCTGCCGCTCCGTGGAATCATCGTACGCAAAGAATCCAAAGAGCACGGCATGGGCCGATTTGTCGAAGGTCCTTACGAGTCGGGCGAAGAACTTGTCATCGTCGAAGACGTCGTCACCACGGGCGGTTCGTCGCTGAAGGCGATCGAGCGCTGTGAAGCCGTAGGCCTAAAAGTAAAACGTGTACTCGCAATCGTCGACCGACTATCAGGCGGCAAAGAAGCTTTTGCCGAGCGTGGCTACGAGCTGACCACACTGTTTACCATCAAAGATTTCGGCATCGAGTGAATTGTAAGACTTCAGCCGAAAGCAGTAAAGTTAGCCACAGATGAACACGGATGAACACAGATAAAGAAAAGGTTTTTCAGTGATTTTCAGGATTGAAATATATTGACGAAAAACTTCGAATCTCTCCAGAAAATCCGTGTTCGTCTGTGTCTATCCGTGGCAAAAGAAACCTTTTTGTGTTTTTCGTGGCTATTTCTACTCCACTTGGCTGAATAGCTACCGCAATCCGAATTCCGCATTCGATAGATGGAAACTTCACTCCACCGCCAGCTCAAGCAGCACTATGCCGCAGGTTCCGACCAACTCGAAGTGGTACTGGGGGACTATCGCATTGACGCGATACGCGGGAAAGAGCTTATTGAAATCCAGCATGGTTCGCTTGCCGCGATTCGCGATAAGATTGCCGAACTGCTGACCGAGCATCGGGTGACCGTCGTCAAGCCGATCGTGGCGCGAAAGACTTTGGTCAAGCTCGACGGGCGGGGCGGCGAAGTGGTCAGTCGTCGCCTGAGCCCCAAGCGGGGCCAACTACTCAACCTGTTCGACGAGTTGGTCTACTTCACCCGCGTGTTTCCTCACCGCCGGCTGACGCTTGAAGTCGCCCTTGTTGAGGTCGAGGAGCTGCGCTACCCGGGCCATGGCCGACGTCGTCGACATCGCGAAAACGATTTTCAGGTTGAAGATCAACGGCTGCTTGCCATTGTCGAAACCCATCGTTTCCGCACGCTCGCGGATCTCCGGAAACTGTTGCCGCGCAGCTTGTCGGCGACGTTTCACACGGGCCATCTCGCCCAATCGTTGGGCGTGAAGCGAGACATTGCCCAGCGAATCGCCTACTGTTTACGGGAGACCGGCGCGATTCACCCGGTCGGCAAACAGGGCAATGCGGTCCTTTATAGTCGTCGAAAACGTGCGGCTGCCTAAGCGTCGGGCTTGCGACGGGGGTTGCGAAGGCGTAACCTGCAGGCTTCTGCGAGCGAGAGACGTGAGTCTCCCGTTTTTAGCGGCGAGCTTACGCTCTCCGCTCGCCACGAAATTTGTTGCGAAGAGGTTTTCCTATGAGCCCGTCGAGCGAGCCGCCGCCTTCTAAGGGAAATGGCCAATCGCCGCTGCGCAAGCTCCTGGGCGTTCAAATCATTGGAACCGGCAGTTTTGTTCCTGACAATGTTGTTACGAACGAAGACCTTGCCTCGCTCGGGTGCGATGCCGATTGGATTGTCCAGCGCACCGGCATTCGCGAGCGACGACACGCGCCGCCCGAGATGTCGACCAGCGACATGGCCATCGCCGCTGCCGAGCGCGCGCTCGAGGCTAGCGGTGTCGATCGGAGCGAGATTGATCTCTTGATCTTGGCCACGCTCTCGCCCGACCGTCTGATGCCGGCCACCGCAACGAGGGTTCAAGATCAGTTGGGGCTGAACTGCGGTGCCATGGATCTTTCGGCCGCTTGTTCCGGGTTTCTTTATGCACTGATCACGGGAATGCAGTTTGTTGCCACAGGCGGTAGCCGACGGGCGCTCGTGATCGGTTCCGACACGAACTCGCGCGTGATCAACCCAAAAGACAAAAAAACCTACCCCCTCTTTGGCGATGGTGCCGGAGCGATCGTCTTGGCACCAGGCAGTGCCGAGCAGGGAGCCTTGGCGTACACGCTTGGAGCCGATGGCTCGGGAGCCGATTTGCTTTGTCGCAACACGGGTGGTGCCAGCAAACCTTTTGATCCCACTGCCGAGAACGACGGATCGTGGTTCGTCGAGATGGAAGGTCGAGCCGTCTTCAAGTGGGCCGTGCGGCTGGCGGATCGCTGTTCACGCGATGTCATCGGTGCGGCCGAGCTTACGATCGACCAGATCGATTGGTGGCTGTTGCACCAAGCGAACGTGCGAATTCTCGACGCGGCGATCGAATCGCTTGGCATGGATCGCGAAAAAGTCGTCATGCATCTCGATCGATACGGCAATACGTCTGCCGGGTCGGTGCCGATCGCGCTCGACGAAATGGTGCGAGCCGGAAAGATCGAGCGAGGCCAAACCTTGCTGATGTCGGGTTTTGGGGCCGGGCTCACTTGGGGCACGACGGTTTGGCGCTGGTAGTAAGAATGCCGAATATCGAACAAGGAATGTTGTAACCGTTTAGCCATTTGAAGTCGCATGGCCACAAAAAGCGAAAAAGAAATAGAAACGCAGAGACGCCGAGGACGCTGAGAACTTACCTACTCGACCTCTCTCCTATCTCTCTCTGCGAACTCTGCGTCTCAGCGTTTCAAAATAGAACTTTCTATTCGTATTTACTTCTTTATTTCAAATAACTGACGTGCAACTCATTCTTTTATTAGCGTCCATTAGCGGTCCAGAAAAATGACAAAGAAACCTAAACAAAAAACGCTCCCCACTCGCAGCAAAGTTAAACAGGCTGACACCTGGGATCTTGCAAGCCTGTATGCAAACGATAAGGCCTGGGAAACGGCCTTTGCGAAGTGGGAAAAGCAGATCAAGGGCTACACCAAGTTCCAGGGAACCTTGAGCAAAGGAGCGGCACAATTGGCCGCCTGCCTGAAGTTCGATGTCAAATTCGATCGCCTCACCGA
>JAADIN010000094.1 GCA_013151315.1 Planctomycetota bacterium
CTTCGTTGATCATCACACTGAACCGCTCTTCACGATCGATCACGACGGCGCGAACCCCTTCGCTTTCCGCGTGCTCCCGACTGATGAGCTGGCGTTCGACCAAAAACTGACGGTCCACGTCTTCCAAATCGCCGACGTTGATATAATACGTTTCTGCCGGAACTTTGCCCGATTCGCGTAGTTCATCGATACGCTCGTGCAAAATCTTTTCGATTTCTGCTCGATCGGCTTCCGTCGTGCGAGAAATAAACGGGAAATCGGCCAGATTGCGAGCCAGACGAATACGACTGCTAATCACGATATCCGACTCGGGGCCAGAACCCTTCAGCCATTCACCGCTCGAATTTGCCAGATCGCCAAGTCCTAGGTCGCGGAGTCCCATAATGATGCCAAAACTCGAGGTCGTGTTTATTGAGATAGATCTTCAGAAGCTTCTGAATGGGGACTGACGGTTGCTCTCTCGGATTTTGTCGCGGAGTTCCGAAGCGAGCTCGTAGTTTTCCATGGCAATCGCTTCCTTCATTTCACGTCTTAACCGGATGAGCTGGGTTTGTTGGTCTGCCCCCTGCGGACATCGCTTGGGGACTTTCCCGATGTGATGCACTTGATCGTGGATATTCATCAACAGCGGCTCCAGTTCGTCGGCAAAATAAACGTAGTCGTGGGGACAGCCCAAACGTCCTTGCTTACGAAACTCGAGAAACGAAATGCCGCACTGGGGACAAGCTCGCTGATCCAGTCGGGCCAACTCGTCAGCCGTCTCGCCAACAGCCAAGTGCTGGGCCAGCAGGCCTGCCATGGCGGGCATCACCTCGGAAGTCTCTTCCTCGCTGGGGCTGAGAAACGATTGAGCACACTCTTCGCAGAGGTGCAATTCATTGGGCTTCCCATCGACCAGATCGGTAATATGGAAAGTCGCTTGTCGCTCACACCGCTGGCACTTCATCTCGCCTCCAACATATCGCCCCACCGTCCCGGCGGGCAGAACACTCAAAGGATAATTGCTATTCGCCTTGTCAATTTGCCGCTACCAAGGACAACACGCTGCTACGGGGATTCTAGCCCCGGCACCCCAAGTGTCAAGGCGAGTAGCCCATGCTACAATCCTGTTTGATAACCCACAAAAAACTTTCCTTAGATACCCACGATGTCCCATACCCCATCCCTCAAGTCATTCGTTGACCTCGCCGATAGCGTCGACTACGTGCCGGTGTACCGCCACTTGATGAGCGATACGCTGACCCCGGTGCAGGCATTCAGAAAGCTCGACGTAAGCTCTGCTGCTTGTTTGTTCGAGAGCGTGATCGGTGGCGAAAAGGTGGGTCGGTATAGCTTTTTGGCGAGCGATCCTTTCCTGCTGCTTTCTGCCTACGCCAATCATGTGACGATCTCACGCTGCGAAGATCGAGAGGGTTCTCTGCTAAAAGAATCCCCCTCCTGGAAATCGGAATCTTTTGATTGCTCGAATCCTCTGGAGACTTTGCGCGAGCAAGTCGCAGCGCTGCGTGTTGCTCTGCTTGACGACTTGCCGCCTTTTGTCGGCGGCGCGGTCGGTTACGCGGGTTACGATACCGTTCGCTATGTTGAACGCCTGCCCAACGCCCCACACGACGATCGAAAACTTCCCGATCTCTGGTTCGCGTTTTACGACCAAATGGTGGTGTTCGATCACGTTCAGAAAACGATCATCGTGTTGGCCCTGGCCGACGTGCGAGGAAAAGACGCACCCGCTCAAAAAAAATCCTACGACGATGCTTGCAAACGTGTCGACCGCCTCGTCGCACAACTCGACTCGCCAGAGGAGGCACCCCGTCTTGACGATATCAATACGGGCGGTGACGTGACGCTCGACACCACGTCGAATTTCACGCAAACCCAGTACGAAGACGCAGTGCGCAAGTGTGTCGATTACATTCGCGCCGGCGATATCTTTCAAGTCGTCATCAGCCAACGGCTGCAAGTGCCGTTCGAGCTGCCGCCATTTGAATTGTATCGCACGCTCCGAATCGTCAACCCAAGCCCCTTCATGTTTTACTTGCGCACTCCCGAGGTCACTCTCGTTGGCAGCTCGCCAGAAATCATGGTCCGAGTCGTTGACGGTCGCGTGACCGTCAGGCCACTAGCCGGGACGAGGCCACGTGGACAAACGGAAGCGGAAGATTCACAACTGGCAGAAGAATTGTTAGCTGATCCCAAAGAACGAGCCGAGCATGTGATGCTCGTTGATTTGGGCCGCAACGATGTGGGCCGCGTAGCCAAATATGGGTCGGTCGAACTCTCCGACCAGATGGTCATCGAGCGTTACAGCCATGTGATGCACATCACCTCGAATGTCACAGGCCAACTACGCGACGATTGCGATTCGTTCGATGCCTTGGCCGCTTGTCTCCCCGCAGGGACCGTTTCGGGCGCTCCCAAGGTCCGCGCCATGGAGATTATTGATAGCCTCGAACCCAACCGACGAGGCCCGTATGCGGGGGCGGTCGGCTATATCGACTTCGCGGGCAACATGGATACTTGCATCGCGTTGCGAACCGTCGTGATCCAAGACGGCACGGCCTATGTCCAGGCCGGCGCAGGAATCGTTGCCGACAGCGTTCCTGAACAGGAGTATCAGGAGACGCTCAACAAAGCGCGCGGCCTGCTCCAAGCAATAGAAATCACTCAGCAGAGGGGGCAGCGGTAGTAGTGCCTCAAAGCCATGGGGTTGCAACCCCATGGCTTTGAGGCGTGTCTTCTACCGACCCGCCAGTTTACCCGCCGGAGTCTCGGCCCGTAACTGGGCGATCATTTCCCGCGTCGCGGCTTCGACGGCTTCCTGCCAACGCGCGTCGCCAAAACGCTCGCGATAGGCCGGCTTGCTGTGTGCGAATAGAATGCCCCGGGAGTTGTTCACCACCGCCCCTAAGCCGCGCGAATCAAAAGCAGCAGCGACATCCTCAGCGGTGCCGCCCTGGCTGCCAAAGCCGGG
This sequence comes from Planctomycetota bacterium, assembly GCA_013151315.1. GTDB lineage: Bacteria > Planctomycetota > Planctomycetia > Pirellulales > Lacipirellulaceae > Bythopirellula. The sequence continues at coordinate 2,972 of JAADIN010000094.1, forward strand.
AACCAAGAACCAGGTTTGCGGCATCGCGGTTCGCAACTCGGCAAGCTGCTTTGGGTAGGTCGCCCCGACGACTGCCCCGACGATTCCGTATCCTCTTTTTCCCCGAGTGTCTGCCGACAGGCCTTCGACGTAGTCGGCCACCCGGCAATAGAGGGGCCGCCCGTCGACCTGCTGATCCTGCAACATGGGGCTGCCAGGATTCGACGTTTTGACGAGCACAAACAGGCCTGCCCCACGCTCACCCGCCACCTCGACAAAAGGCTCCAGGCTATCGGCCCCAAGATACGGACTGACGGTGACCGCATCGGCTTCCCAGCCACTTTGGCCGTCGCGACCCAAGATTCCCCGCGCGTAAGCCGCGGCCGTCGAACCAATGTCGTTTCGCTTGCCATCAAAGATAACCAGCAGCCCCTTCTTCCGGGCGTAAGCAATGACGTTCGCAAGCGCCACCATCCCCGCAGGCCCGCATTCCTCGAAAAACGCCGCTTGCGGTTTCGCAGCAGGTACCAACGGCGCGACCACATCAATCACTTCCTTGCAGAACCGCTCATACGCTTCGGCTCGTTTCGAAAAATCGGCAGAACCCGAGTCGGTAAAACCCGTAGGCAATTGTTCCCAACGCGGATCCAAACCCACGACCACGGGATTTCCAGTCCGCTCGACAGCGTTCGCTAAATCATCGCCAAAATGGCGCTCAATTTTTGGCACGGCGGTGTGTTCCTTCTTGTATTTTTATCCAACAAAAGGGCTCAGCGAGCGTCAACCGTTACCCCGAGCCAATCGTCGCTACGAAATGGAGTCACTGGCAAACGGTCTTTACTCACGAGATTGCAGACCGGGTTATCTGCCCAAGCATACCGGACGGCAACAGGCAAAGGAACCGACTCGCTTCGTACTCTAACTTGATTCGCAGCAACGAGCTTTGCCTCGGCCCAGCCCCAGATGGGTACCGGCTTATCTCGCTGTAGTACCATGTAGTCGCTCAGCAAGGCAGGCAGTTTGACATCCACACAACAAGTTGTTGCCGAAAGGAACAGAGCCATAATGGTCACCGATAACTTCCTATTCCTTTGGTTCGACATAGGAAAATCTAGCCTTACAGTTAGTCTACGGCACTTCCTGGAAAAACACGTAAAATTGATGTCCACAAAAAAAGCTCTCCCATCATGTTGCGGTGCTAACCAGGAGATAGAAAAGAATCCTGTGGATGAGGTGGGTTGGAAAGGGGGGCGTCCTTGGGTTTGATTTTGGTTTACTGAAGACCTTCAACCCCAGGAGCACGCTACCGCGTGCGAAACTAACAGTTCCGCGATCGATTTCCCAGCCCTCAGTCCACAAGAGGTGCTTACGGACATTCTCCGAGTAGGAGCCCAGCAGATGCTAACCACATCCATCGACGCGGAACTAGCCGAGTGGGTCGATAGCCTCGCGTTCACGACCGCCGCAAGCCGCAAGAGAAGAAAGACGCGAAATCGCATGAGCAACGAAAAAATCGATTCGCTTGAAGCCAAGCTGATTACCAAGAACGAAGTGATTGCCGAGCTGATGGAGGAGAACGTTAATCTTGGGCTGTCGCAGTCGGCTACGCCGCGCGGCGACGTGTCGAGTCGGGTGCAGGCTCCGCCTCGGGCTTCTGCTTTCTCGAGCTGCAGCTCAAGTGATTTGCCCAATCGATCAGGCCGGGGAAAAATCGCTTGCCGAAGGAGGCAACCTTGGCATAGGCCGGCTGCACGACCATGGCATGGTTGCGATAGATGGCTCGGATAGCGCGAGCGGCAATTTTATCGGGAGTGGTGAGCATCCAATCCGGAGGAAGTCGATTTTCCGAAAGATCGCTTCCTCGTGGGGCGGTGGCAAACAGATCGGTGTCCACAAAACCGGGGCAAAGCGCGGTGACGCCCAGTCCGCGGCGTCCGTACTCGGCGCGTAGCGATTCGCTGAAGCCCACGATGCCAAACTTGCTGCAAGTGTAAACGGCTAGCTTTTGCGTTCCGATCAAACCGAAGAAACTCGCCACGTTGAGCACATGGGCCTCGTCTCGCTCGAGCAGCGTGGGCAGCAACTCGCGTGTGAAGTGAATTGGCGCATGAAGATTGATTGCGAGCAAGCGTTCGCAGTGCTCGGCCGTCATGCCGGCGGTGCTGCCATAGTAGGTAATGCCAGCGTTGTTGACCAAGATGTCGACCCCGCCCCAGCGCTCGAGCACGTACTCGACACATTCGGTAATCTGATCCGGCTGGCTGACATCGCATCGCCGGCCTAACGCTTGGACACCTTCACGCCCAACCGCTGCGACGGTCTCGGCTAGCGCCGCTTCGTCGATGTCGACCAGATAGAGGTCGGCCCCTTCGCGAGCAAGCTGCAAGGCAATGGCTCGACCGATGCCCGACGCCCCGCCGGTAACTAACGCAATTTTATTGCGGATTTCCCGCATAATCATGGCCCCCCCAGGCGGTACTATTGATCCCTGCGCTTCCAATAAACCTGTGCCCCCGCCGCAACTCGCTACCTCCCACCAACAACCGATTGCGGCGGGGGCTCATTGGCTGTGCAGGGATCAATAATTGTCAGCTACGCGGCGCGCGGCAGCTCTCTCGCAAACTCCTCGTGCAGATTTTTAGGATCGACGCTGCGGCTCAGTTGATGGCGATCTTCGCCACGCAATACCGACACGCCCCAGTTTTTCAAATAATATTTTCCGCCGTTGTAGACCGAGCGGTATTTTTCTTTGTCGGTGTAGACCGGGATGCTTGTGGGAATTACTCGAATGTTGAATGCGAGACGATGGCGATCGGTTGTGTTTGGCGGCGACCCGTGAATGCAACGCTCGGCGAAAATGACAAATTGCCCCGCCTTCACCGGCAGGGTGACGATCTCGTGGGCATCGCGGTCGAAATCGAGCGAAAAATTTGCCCCATAAAAGCCTTCTTCGCCGCCAAAGGTGATCGTGCGAATCGAATCGTGCGTGCCAGGTACGAATTGCAGACACCCGTTCTCCGGCGTCGCATCATCGACGGCCACCCAAACGGTGAGCTGAAACATCTCGCTCAGGTCGGTCGGAAAAATCGCCGGATCAAGATAATCTTCAACCATGAAAGTACTGGCCTGATGGAACTGAATCGCGGGCGAGTGAGGACCCTTGTGGAAAAGTTGCGATCTCCAGCACAGCAGGTCGGGACCTAGAAGCTGAGCGACGCGCTCGGTGATGGCAGGCGAGGTCATGTGATCCCAAAGCTTGGGCATCTCGAAGTGACGGTCTCTCGGCGTACAAAAGTCATAAGTTTTCGACTTCGTATTTTCGACGGCTAGCATTTCGTTGCGGAAGTCGGCCATCTCCTCACGTGAGAATGCATCGAGCGGCCCGATAAAGCCATTTTCGTTGAACTCGCGAATTTGTTCCGAACTGAGCTGGTATTTCGGCTCGACAAGCACTTTGGGCTCAAACGAATCGGGCATTTTGAATTGGCATGGCTGATCGATATAGGCACGGGTGATTCCCGAGCGAATCAGCATCCAGAACATGCAATAGTCCCAATGCGTCACGATCGATCGAATCGCACGCGGCAAAATCTTTCTTGGCAAGCGGAGGGCCTTGTAGACCATCAAAAGGGTCAAGGCAGGCATCGCGAGAAGACGTTGCCAGAGGGGACGGACTTTAGGGTGGAGATTCATAGCACGTTCCGTAGGTCGGAGCCTTGAAAGAAAAGATTTGGCCGATTGTCGGTGAGGGGATTGCCGGTCAGGCAAGCCAGAAGGATCATCGGAAGGCTAAGGCCGTGGGGTTCAGCGATTTCACTCCAAAACCATCAATTCGCCTGGGAAGACAGAATCGCCACAGAGATACGCTAGCAATTTTTTGTTTTTGCTAGCAGACCTGTTAGGATTTAGCTTTCATCTTTCGGCCAAGTGGATCCAATCCCGATGCCTTTCCCTTCTTCCAACCCGAACCAAGACGGCACCAGCAAAGCACTACCGGAGCGCGATGCGGTTGCGATGAAGAATTTTACATTCGACGCTTCCGCGGCGGAGGCCACCAAGCGGAAGGGGAAAAACCAGGAGACAAGCCGACGGCTGGTCGACACCGCGACACTGCTTTCTGCTGAATCGTCTCATGAGAAGGGGGCCCTTAATCGGGCGCAAGCGTCGCCGTTACACATCGTGATCAAACCGAATGAAAAAGTCCGCCGAGGCATGCCTTCGTGGCTCCTGAGTCTTCTCCTGCATGTCCTCCTTTTCTTGCCTTTGGGTTTCTTTGGCTTGGCAACGAGCCAAGAAAGACAAGACCACCTCGACTGGACACCTAGCCCGATCGTGGTCGAAGAAATCGAGCGCATTGTGGATATTGAAATCGATCCGCTGGAAACGATCGAGTCCCTCGACGAGTCTGACATGCCGGATTGGGACGATCTCTCGGCAGAGTCGGACTTGGCGAACGTTTCGGGCGAGTTTGCGCCAATCTCTGAAGGCCTGGACTCCAATGGCCTGGATGATTTGGGCATGCTCCTCGGCGACGGCAACGGCCTCTCAAGCCTGGACGAAGGCCCCGGCCCCGCGGCAACGGCAAAATTCTTCGGCACCCAAGTCGAAGGGAAACGAATTCTCTACATACTCGACAATTCGGGCGGTATGAAAAAAGGGAAATTCGAAACCTTGGTCGCCGAACTCCTCAAGAGTGTCGATTCTCTGCAACCGAGACAGCAATTTTACGTCATCTTTTATAGCGATACGGTCTACCCTTTGTTCTATCCGCAGTCGGCAACCAATTTTGTTCGTGCGACGAAGGAGAACAAAGAATTTCTTCGTGAGTGGCTCGATACCGTGGAGTTGTGTCTTGGCAACAGTATCGATGAAGCGATTACCGCAGCGAACCTGATTCGTCCCGATGTGGTTTTTTTGCTCACCGATGGAAGACTGTTTACGACCGATGCGAAAGAGAAAATCTTGCTCGACGGAGCTAATCGAGACTTTCCTATCAACACTTTTGGGATGGGTGTCAAAGAAAACAGCAACCCTGCCATGGAACTACAGTTGGTTGCCGAAGCAAATCGAGGCATTTATCGAGAGATTCAAGTATCTCCCGAGGCAAGAGCTATTGCTAAGGTAAGATTGCGGCCGTACCACCGTGTGCGACCAGGAGCAATCTGGGGCCTAACCATTACCAAGTGAGGCCCGCAAAAAAAGCGGGCCTCGAACGAGCCAAAGACTCTTTGACTTAACGAATCGGTCAGGGGCAATTGAACCAGTCCGTCACAGTTCGTCCGAGGACCCGCGGGCCAGCGTGATTAAGGAAGCCGCGAGCTGGCGTACCAGCCCGAAACTCCGGTAGCCTGTAGGGCACTTTGTGTGCCACACCGGTGGCTTGGCCTCAGAGGGCCCTTTGATGAAAATTGTCTAACCTTTCCCCATACAAGGAGTTAAGGTGAGACACCGAGGCCCTATCGAAGGTCCCGATTTCACCCGCTGGCTGGTCCCGCAAGTGGGGAAGTATTTTCATACTGCAGTACGCTCAAGCACTTTGTGGCAAATCGCAGCATGGCTCGTCGAAGCTCCAAAAACGGGGTAGATTGGTCTCATTACGGGATTTCCGGCAGGTAGTAAAAGTCGTAAGCCTTTTTATGGTAGTGGGTTATCTATTACTGCTCGGCGTCCAAGGAGGAAACAAAGGAGGATATCAAGGCATCTGACCATGGTCTCGTTTCGAGATCGTAGGCTTTGTCAGAAAGCCAGAGTAGAACGCCTCTCCGAGTCGTTTTCGTCGAAAACAACACGACTCGGAGAGGCGTGCCACACTTTTCTGACAAAGCCTGATTGCTAACGGCTGACAGCTTTCACTTTGAGCATTAAGATGAAGAGAAAAAGTCAAAAGGAATATCATCCGTGCAAAATTATCCCGCCCTCGTCGGCCCCTATCGATGTGGCAAAACCGAGCCTTTGCTCTGGATCGCCGGCCCTTGTGTCCTCGAAAGCGAACAGGCAGCGCTAGAAATTGCGGAGGAGCTGCGCCGAGTTGCCGATTTGCTGTCGGTGCAATTGATCTTCAAGGCTTCGTTCGACAAAGCCAACCGCACCAGCAGCGATGCCTACCGCGGGCCAGGTCTCAAGGAAGGGCTTCGCATTTTGGCTCAGGTGTCGAAAATCACCGGCCTGCCGGTCACCACCGATATTCATGAATCGTCGCAGGCAGCTGCCGCGGGCGAGGTTTGCGAGGTGTTGCAAATCCCCGCGTTCCTGGCGAGACAAACCGATTTGTTGATAGCCGCGGCGCGCACCGGAAAAGCAGTCAACGTCAAGAAGGCCCAATTCATGGCTTCTAGCGACATGCAACACGTTGTCAAAAAACTGACCGATGCCGGTTGCGAAAACATATTGCTGTGCGAGCGGGGCACTTTTTTTGGCTACGGTCGACTCGTTAACGACATGCGAGCCATTCCCGAAATGCAAGCCTTGGGCGTGCCAGTGGTGTTCGACGCAACGCACAGCGTGCAAGAGCCGGGCGGGCTTGGCGGCGCGACGGGGGGCAATCGCGCGATGGTCGAACCGCTTGCCAAGGCGGCGATGGCGCTCGGCGCCGAAGGGCTATTCTGCGAGACGCATCCCGAGCCCGACCGTTCGCCCAGCGACGGCGCCAACATGTTGCCGCTTGGCGAGATCGAAGGCGTGATGCGACGCCTACTTGCGATCCGCGATGTCAGCGTTAACCCAACCTAAAAAAATGTAGGAATGGGGGCCGGCACTCGCAGGGCTCGTTCCGGCCTACAAAACCATGAGAATCGCGGATATGAAGTTACGTGTCGTCTTGGCCACCATGCCATCCGTGATGATCGCTGTCATGCTGACCCCCGGCTGCGGCGAGACTCCGTCTCCCTCAAATCGCGCACCAGCAGCGCAGCGTCTTTCCAAAAATCGCCGTGAGAACTCGGCCATGTTGATCGGGTCGATCGCCTCGACTCTCAACAAATTGCCCGACGAAATTGTGCTCGAGTTGGCGCCTCCGATTCCCATTCTCGATGACTCAAGAAGCTCGGACGGCAAAGAAGTCCTCGCAACCTGTCAGGTCACGCCGGCAGTTCCCGACGGCCCTTTCAACTACCTAAAAATTCCCCGAGGGAACGTCGACTTCCGGAAGTTGGGCGTCCGTGCAGGCGACATCGTGCGTTACTTTGTGGTCGCCGACCAGGAAAGCATCGAGTTTGGCATCCGAAAAGAGACGTACTTGGAACTGCCCGTGCGCAGGCTCGATTTCAACAACCCGGCAACGGCTCTGATTGTCGAAACGGGGCTTAGCGGAGAAGTGTTGACGCCCGAGCGGATCGAAATCTGGCGTTTTTCTGATAAACGCATGAATGAAATTCGTGTGCGGCTTACCCGTTACATCAAGCAACGCAAGCCGGCCATCGACTGGGAGCCAAGCCCCGACGAGAGTGCGCTACGGCTGCTCACCGATCGTTTGAACCAATGGCTGAGAAACCGACCCAAGACGGAAGATGGCTGGCTGGCAGATCCGCTGCTCAGCAACCTTCCGAAACCTTGGCTTGAGTCGAAATCGTTCGAGGAAGGATTGTTTCAGCCGACAGAAAGTCGAGAGCTCCAGCAAGCCATCTGGTTGCGAGACATTTCTATTTGGGCCAAGAAGGATGCGCTCACCGACATCGAGGTTGCCTCGGCGCTGTTTGATTGGACCGTGCGAAACATTCAACTCGACGGGCCAGGCAGCGCAGCAGTCGTCCATCGACCTTGGCAGGCATTGATGTACGGACACGGCACGGCCGAGCAACGGGCTTGGGTCTTCGCCGAGCTTTGTCGCCAACAACAGCTCGACGTCGTGATGCTCGGCCTGGGCAAAAAGTGGTGGCTGCCAGCACTATTGAGCGAAGGGAAGCTCTATCTATTCGACGCTCGCCTCGGCTTGCCTCTTCGCGGAAAAAAACCAGGCCAAGTAGCAACGCTAGCCGATCTAACAGACGACCCTACGTTGCTAGAAAACCTAAATCTCGACGGAGAGCCAAACTACCCGATCGGTGCCGACGACCTGCCACGCATCGAAGCTTGGCTGGTGGCTTCTCCCCTCCAAATGTCGCATCGTGCGGCATGGCTGCAGCAAGCTCTTGAAGGAGATGATTTCGTCGTGCTTTCGGCCGACCTGCGGCGCGTCGCGAAGAAACTCGCCGAGTCTACGAATGTTTCCGACGTACAGCTTTGGCCAAAACCGTGGGAAACGATTCTGGAAGAACAGGCCCTAGGGCCGACCGACCGGTTGGCAGCGGCGCAGCGTTTTTTGGTTTTCGCGCAACGCCCTCGGTTGTGGAAGGCTCGCGTGCTGCATTTCCGGGGAACGAAAGAGGTACCCTACGAGGACCGAGAAGACCCCCTCGCCCAGCCAGAGTATGGCCATCGAGAGGCCGCCAAGCTGTACCACAATCCACGCATCCGACCGCCTGAGGAAAAACTCAAACAGCTCGATCCTGGTCGTCAGGCGGTCTATCGCCGAGCAAAAGGCGACGCGAGCTATTGGCTGGGGCTGCTGAGCTACGATCGGGGCAAACAGGAAGTGGCCGCCGACTGGCTCGAAAAGCGTACGCTCGCAGCAACCCCCGAGGGTCCTTGGACCGCCGGCGCGAGATACAACTTGGCCCGTACTTTTGAAGCCCAGGGGAAACTTGCCGAAGCGATCGAATTGCTCCAAGCCAACAATTCGCCGCAGCGCCACGGCAATCTCTTGCGAGCACGTTGGCTGCAACAGCAGTTGGAGGAGGAGAGTCTGTCGAAATGATGGACGGAGGAGGAATGGGGAAGGAATTTGTCAATCGTCATTGGTCATTGAAAAAAGGAAAGCAAGGTGTGGAGGCAAGATAAGTGGCAGTTCTCTTCTGCCGATCGCCTTAAGCCTGATACCTACCGCCTCATCATTCAACAATCTCAAACGGCACACTCGTTTGGCCGATCTTGTGGCTCAACTGATCGGTGATGGTCAGTTGCAGTTGGTAGTGGCCCGCGTAGATTTGTGTCGGCAAGGCGACGCCATATTGCATGTGGAAGTCGCGGCGCTGCTTTTTGCACCGATCTTCGACGTCGGGAAATTGGGCGCCGTCGACTCGCGTGCCATTCTTATCAAGCACTTCGTAGCTGGTGCTCAGTTGGGTATGAAATCCTTCCTTGGTCGATTGGCTCCGGAAGTTCTCGACTTCGGTGTAAAGCGTCACCTGCTCGCCTGGACGAAACTTGGTTTCTTCACGCTCCTGGTAGACTCCAAAACCGTCGACCGAGTCGACAAACGTCAGGTTGCGAACGTGCAAGGTTGCGAGTTCGGCTAGGCTGGCTCGGGCGCTGTCCAAATGAATCAGGCTGCCGGCGGCGCGGCGTTTTACGTCGGGCTGCTGCTCGTTGTCGAGATACGTTGAAAGCGCAAAAAGTTGCTTCGACCAATAATCTTGCTGCGTACTCGAAGCCCCGGGAATCGGACTCACCGCGGCACTCTCTTGGCCTGCCAACAGACGCAAGAGTCGCAATCGCATGTGCTGCTGCACGTCTTCGACGCTCGACGGCGGTTCTTGAGTCGCCTGTTCCATCGAAACAATCGCGGCTTGAAGATGTTTTTCACTGGCTCCTAAGGGAGCCAAAGGGGCCACATGGCCTGTTTGTTCGACGACTTGGCGCTCGTCAGCAGAAAAATCGGCAACAGCCGGAGCGACCGGTTTGTGATCAATCGGAGTATTTCGCGGCGGTGGCATTGGAGAAGTTGGCCCCATCGCCGTTTGCTCTGAAGAGGTTGCAATAGACGGCATACCTTTCGGGGCACCGTCTTTCGGAGCGTTATTTTCTTTGAGAGCATAGACCGAGTCTGACGAGACGCTCGAATCGGGAGTCTCCCCTTCCGGGCTTTGCGATTCTTTCGCCGCCAGTTGCTCTCGAAACGCGAGCGCCGACTGAAACTGCTGAACCATCCGAGGCCAGTGCTCTGGCTTGGCTGCATGCAGGTTGGCCATCAACTTTTGTTGGGCAGCGTGGTCGACCGCGCCAATTTGCTGCAATTCGTCCATTACCGCAGCCATTGCTTCCTCGGTCGTTTGAGGTGCATCGCTGAGACCGGGTTCGAGCGACTCGGCAGGGTCCGCGGTCTCTAAATTCTCTGCCTGAGAAACCAAGCTCGTGTTTTGCACTACCGAAACCGAATTGGCAGCAGACTGGCCCAGCGTCCACGGAGACATGCAGCCACTGGCCGCGGTAATAACCGCGACGGCTAACGCGACGTTAAGCTGAGAACACTTACGCATCATCACCGCATAGCTGGTTGATTGAGCTGTCGTAAATAGACGTAGCATAGGGGGCAGATCGTAGAAAACAGGACGGCAATCTGCAAGCTCATTGCTGATCGCTATTTTGCGAGCCGCACAATCAGCGTCTCGAGGACGCGTCGGGCACGCTCCTTGGTCGAGTTGTAGCCTTTGAGCTGCAAATCGGCTGCTAGCAACCAGCCATAGAGTTGCTTGGCTCGAGGCCTGCCAATCTGCTTCAACTGCCCTTCGGCAGACGAGAGTTTGAAAGGCGGCATGCCACTTTGCTGTAGTGCCGTTCGGAGCGAAATCGGTTGGCGTCGCGACTCGGCCCGTTCGTAAGAGCGGGCCGCGGCAGCGAAGCGACGGAACGTTGAGGCCATTTGCGGTAGCAGCGCGTGCGGCTCTTCTCCGGCGGCAAGCAAGCGGTCGAGCTGATCGAGGGCTTCGGCCGCACGACCTTCTGCGGCCGCATCGATCATGTCCCAAGTCTTCCGCGTACGCCAACTGCCCACGTGCTTGCGAACCAGTTCGGCGTCAATTGCCTTCCCTTCGGTTGTCAAAAGCGAAAGCTTGGCAACCTCTTGGCATAGAATACCCACCTCGGTCGGCAACTGCTCGAGCAGCAAATCGACAGCCGGCCGTTGGAGTTCGACTTCGTGCTGAGTGCGCGCAACGTGGATCAACCAGCCTTTGAGTTGCTTGGTAAACTCGGTGAGTTCGCGCCCTTGCGTCGGTACTTGGCAACGAATCGTCAGCCCGCTCTTGGCCACTGCCTTGGCCAAGCGAGTATTGCCAGGCCATGTTTTGACTTCGAGCACAAGAATCGCGTCGGCGATCGGTTTTTCGAGGTACTGCTCAAATTTCTCTCGGCATCGCTTGACCATCGCGTCGGCTTCTTCGACCACAACGATCCGGCGTTTGGCGCCAAATAGCGAGCGCTCGCGTAGCGCATCCATCACGTCTGGCATTTCGGCAACGCGGCCATCAAACGATTCGCAAGCCAATCCCTCGCCGCTGTCTCCCTCCTGGTCGTCCCGGCTAAGCTCGCGCACCAGCGTCGTACGCACTTCATGACGAAGAAAAGCGTCGTCGCCCGCGATTGCGCAAAGGGGCCCCGGCTGATGCTTGTCGGGAGCGGTCAGGTATTGAAGTGCAGCGACGATCGTCGTTGGCGTCTTGGCCATGGTCTATACGTTAGGGTTTCCTGGGGGATTGATACGTCTACGTCCGTTTGCTTGCCCTGCTTGTCGTGGCAGGTTATCGTAGTATAGAGCCAGCATCACCAGGGGCGAAAGATGGTCCACAGGCCTCCTTCTCCACACTAGAACCGATCTACCCAGGCAAGTCTCATGCTCGACCGCCCCTTACTGAAACTGCGTCGAATTCTAACGATCGCCCCCTTCATTCTTGGAACAGCCCTTGGAATAGCCAATACCGAAGCGTGGGCCATTCAAGGTCTGAGCAGCCCGCTTGATGCCGGAGGAAGCGACCAGCTCGAGCCGTTTCGCACTGTTGGCTCTGGCTGGACTACGACCTCCTCAGGAACCTCAAGCCTCGGTGCGCCTGTCGACCTCACCTGGAGCATGGCGCCGGACGGCACCAACTTGCCCCGGGGTCTTGGCGAACCCGCTTCTCCCAACAACCTCATCGCTTTCTTAGATGGCATTCACCAGGGCGGAGCCAGCCCAGGCGGCGCCGATCTCACCCAACGCGATTGGTTCCCGCTGGTCGAATCCTCGTTCGAGCGTTGGGATGCGGTCTCGGGTGTGAACTTCACCTACGAACCCAACGACGATGGAGCGTCCTTTAGCCCCTTTACCGGGGGCGTCCTGGGCACTCGCGGAGACTATCGCATTGGCGGCCACTCTATCGATGGGCAGATTAGTCCCACCTTCTTGGCATACAATTACTTCCCCAACTATGCGGAGATGGTCATCGACACCGATGAAATTGACCGCTGGGGCAATCCCGAGGAAAATTTCATTCGCTTTCGCAACATGCTGATGCACGAAATGGGACACGGTTTGGGTCTCAATCATCTCGAATCGTCGGACGCCGATTTTTTGATGGAGCCCTTTCTGGCAACTGCTTTCGATGGGCCTCAGCTTGACGATATCTTGGGCATACATCGTCTGTACGGCGACGCGAACGAGGAAAACGGCGGCAACGACACCTATCTCAACGCCACGTCGCTCGGTAAATTTCGGCCTGGAAAAAGCAGGTCGTACGGCGTCGATGCGGGAGATGCCGTCGTCGATCCCGGAGATACAGACTTTCTGAGTATCGACGACGACTCGGACGTGGACTTCTTTCGTTTCACGGTCAAGACGCCTAGCCTTGTCGATCTCACGCTAACGCCGTTGGGGCCTACCTACCAGGAAGGCCGGCAGAACGGTGTTCAAACTGCCTTCGATACTTCCGCGCAAAGCGATCTGATACTCACGGTATTCGATAGCGATGGCACCTCGGTCCTCGAATTCGCCAACAACACCGGTAGCGGGTTGGCCGAAGAAATCAGCAGCTTGAGGCTCGACACCGCGGGCGAATATTTTGTGCAGGTCCAAGGGATGCAAAATGCCGCCCAATTTTATCAGCTTGATATTGATGTCGAATTCGCCTTCCCAAGTAACCCATTCGACTTGTTCGACCAATTTTTCGGCAATTCCAACCCCTTCGATCGCGTTGAAGACGCCTTTGCGAGAATTCCTCTTCTTACGATCTTCAATGTTCCGGAGCCTTCTTCAGGGCTGCTGCTGTTTGCGGGGTTTGCAATCTGTGGGTTTTGTCGCCGAAGCCGATGAGCCCCGCCGATTGGCTTGATCTTCTAGGCGTGAATGACTTCCCCCTTGAAAATTCGCCTCGGTTTTGCCATGGTAGACGGGTCACGTAAGCCCGAGTGGCGGAATTGGCAGACGCGCATGGTTCAGGTCCATGTCCACGCAAGTGGGTGGAGGTTCAAATCCTCTCTCGGGTACTTTTGCAGGGTCTAGTGCAAGTAAGAGACGAGGCATCGACGACACTTAAATGCTAGCTAGTTAAGCAGTTACCGTTCCCGCCGAACGAACGGGTGTTCTCAAGCGAAAGGCTTTGTCTCTCGCTTCCATGCGTTGCAGTTGGAAATAGCCGAAAACTTTGTGCTTTTTTATTGACCCGTA
>JAADIN010000006.1 GCA_013151315.1 Planctomycetota bacterium
GCTTCCCCTCGCCGCGGATGTATTGCTGTGCAGCAATACGCCCCGCTTCGATCGTAGCCGCACTGATCCAGCCGCCCTCCATGGACTGCAAACCGAACTCGCCAAAAACGACTCGGTTGCCTCGGGTCGCACTACCTCTTATACGACCTCTTTGGCTTTTTCGATGCTTGACCCTCTTGGGCATCAGTGCCATCGTCTTCGTCCTCGTACATACCTTGATTGACCCAAACCTGGACGCCAATATGCCCTTGAGCAGTCTTGGCCTCCACAAAACCGTAATCGATCTTTGCTCGCAACGTGCTTAGCGGAATCGATCCGGTCAACTGTTTTTCTCGGCGAGCCATTTCGGCTCCACCTAGTCGGCCTGCCAATTGGATCTTGATCCCCTTGGCACCGGCCTCCATGGTTTGCTCCATCGAACGCTTCATCGTCCGTCGGAACCCGGCCCGTTTCACAAGCTGCTCAGCAATATCTTCTGCGACGAGCTGGGCTTGCAATTCAGGTCGTGAAACTTCTTCGATCTTGATGTTGATTCGCCGACCGACGAGCGACTGCAATTCGTCCTGAAGCTGCTCGACCTCCTGCCCCTTGCGACCAATGATCACGCCAGGCCGAGCGGCAAACAAAATCACTTTGACTTCGTCTCGAGTCCGCTCGATTTCCACTTTGGGAATTCCGGCGAACTTGTATTTTTTGTGTACGTATTTGCGAATCTTTTGGTCTTCGATCAAGAGATCAGCAAACTCTTTTTTCGAAGCATACCAGCGGCTCTTCCAGCCGAGCATGATGCCGGTGCGAAAACCGATTGGATTGACTTTTTGGCCCATAAATTCGTCTCGATGGTGAAGTTCGGCGTGGCCGCCGATGCTAACTATTCGATGGTTACTTTGATATGTGCAAATCGTTTTTTGATGACGTGTGCCATGCCGCGGGCTCGAGGGCGAACTCGCTTGAACATGGGTCCTCCATCGACTCGGGCGTCGATCACTCGCAGGCCGCCCAAGTTGGGGGCTCGCAAATCTTCTGCATTTCCTAACGCACTCTTGAGCACCTTTTCTAGCATCCGAGCACCGCGTTGCGGCTGGTATTGCAAGATTGCCAATGCTTCGTCGACCTTCTTGCCGCGAATCAAAGCGGCAACCGGACGCACCTTGGTGGCGCTAATGCGGGCGTGTCGATGGGTTGCTGTGTATGCCATTTTATTGTTACTCGTGTGTCGAGCAAGCTCGACAGCTAAATTGCTTATTTCTTACTCTTGCCGCCGTGACCGCGGAAATTTCTCGTTGGCGAAAACTCGCCCAACTTGTGGCCAACCATGTCTTCGGTGATAAAAACCTTCAAGTGGGATTTTCCGTTGTGAACCATGAAGGTGTGGCCGACAAACTCGGGGATAATCGTACAAGCACGTGCCCAAGTAGTAATCGGCTCCTTACGGCTCGACATGTTTTGCTTGTCGACCTTTGCGTAAAGCTTCGGATCGACGTAAGGGCCTTTTTTTAGTGATCGTCCCATGGAAGTTGTTAGGTGCTAGGCGTTAGGTGTTAGGTAATGACTAACGACTAACGACTAACGACTCCTTTTTTACTTTATTTTCAGTTGCCCGTAACGTCTTGATTTGCGTCGTCGTACGATGGCTTTGTTTGATGCTTTGCGTCGCTTACGAGTTCCGCCGCCCTTGGCCGGCTTGCCCTCGGGGCTCACCGGATGGCGTCCGCCCTTGGTTCGACCTTCGCCACCACCGTGCGGATGATCGACCGGGTTCATCGCCGTGCCGCGTACATGAGGCCGACGTCCCATCCATCGCTTGCGTCCTGCTTTGCCGAGCACAATCGCATTGTGGTCGGTATTGCTTGTCGACCCGACGGTTGCCCGGCAAGCCGAAGGAATACGCCGAATCTCGCCGCTTGGCAACGAGATTTGAGCCCAATCTCCTTCGCGAGCCATCAACGTGGCACTCGTGCCGGCACTTCGACAGAGCACACCGCCGCGGCCTTCTCGTAATTCAATATTGTGTATCGTGGTTCCCAGCGGCATGCTCGACAGGGGCAAACAATTGCCCAGCTTGGCGGGTGCGGAACCGCTCATCACCTGATCGCCTTGAGTCAACCCGTCGGGAGCAATAATGTATCGTTTCTCGCCATCGACATAGTGGAGCAACGCGATTCGTGCCGACCGATTGGGGTCGTATTGAATCGAATCGACCTTCGCAGCGATACCATCTTTATTACGGCGAAAATCAATCAGCCGATAACGACGTTTATGTCCACCGCCCCGATGCCGAGACGTAATTTTGCCTTGATTGTTACGGCCACCCGTCTTGACGATCGGACGCAGCAAGCTCTTCTCAGGCTTGGCACCCGGCGTAAGCTCGGCAAAGTCACTCACCGTCGCACCGCGACGGCCTGGCGTAACCGGTTTGTATTTTCGAATACCCATTGTGTAGTTGCGGATTGCGGGTCGCGAGCAAAAAAACTCGCAACTCGTAACTCACGACTCCTTAAAACAATTCAATGCGATGCTCGGCGTCGAGCGTCACGATGGCTTTTTTCCAGTCTTTAGTGTAACCAAAACGCATCTTCGTGCGTCGGGGCTTTCCTTTGCGATTCTGTGTTCGTACCTTCAATACCTTCACTTCGAACAGCTCTTCGACCGCAACCTTCACATCGGCCTTGGTAGCTAAGCGGTTGACTTCGAAGCCATAGGCGTTGCAGCGCGTCGAGCGGTGCATTCCTTTTTCGGTAACCAATGGCTTGAGAATCACCTGATGTGGCTCAAGCTTGATACTCGTCGTTTGTGGTATATGTCTTGGCATTTTTTTAAGCGGCTAGCGGCTAGGCCTTCGCTCCATTGCTGTTTGCTTTACCCGATGCTGCGGCTCGCTCTTTGAGCTGATCGAGTGCTTCCGTCGTTATCAACAGGCGACGCGAGGACAACAGGCTTAACGCGTTGAGCTCGTTGGCTGGTGAAACGGTCACGTGCTTGATATTTCGGGCACTTTTGTAAACATTCGGGGCGTAGTCGGCAGTCGTGATTAACAACGACCCTTCCGAACAGCCCAAATGCTGGAGCACGCCGGCCATGTCGCGTGTCTTGGGTTGAGCAAATTCGAGCTTGTCGATGACGGTCATCTCGTCATCTCTGATCTTGGAAGCGAGTGCCATTCGCATCGCCAACTGCAGGGCCTTGCGTGGCAAGGAATACGAGTAGTCGCGGTTTCGGATGGCGTGGATGTGACCGCCGCCTCGACGAATACCACTACGTCGCGAACCGGCCCGCGCGTTGCCCGTGCCCTTCTGGCGATACAATTTCTTGGTCGTACCCGCGACATCGCTGCGCGTTTTGGTCTGGTGCGAGCCCTGCCGTTGATTGGCCTGATACATCACCACGGCATCGTGCAACAACTGCTTGTTAATGCGCGGAGCGAAATCGGTCGGCTCCACCGTATAGGTGCCGACTTTCTTTCCTTTTGCATCATGGACCGTGAGCTTGGGCATATCTTTAGTCGTTGGTTTTTAGTCGTTAGTCGTTAATAACCTGCAGTAGCCGGCCTTCATCTACTTATGACTAACTACTAATCACTAACACCTTCTTTACAATTTATTGGTTTGTTGAACGATTACGTAGCCGCCGTTGGGGCCGGGGATGGACCCTCGGATGAGCAACAAATTCCTCTCGACATCGATCTTAACGACCTTCTGGTTGCGAACCGTGCATCGCGTGTTGCCGTATTGCCCTGGCATCCGAACACCCTTGAACAGCCGACTTGGCGAAGCACTGCAACCGGTGCCGCCCATGTGGCGATGACATTTCTTGACGCCATGCGTCGCACGTTGGCCGGCAAAGTTGTGACGCTTCATCGCACCCGAGAAGCCACGGCCCTTGCTGGTGCCAGCGATGTCGACCGAATCGATTTTTTCGAAAGCGTCGACCTTGACCTGCGAGCCGACTTCGAGCTCGCCGGCGGGACCACGGATTTCGCGAACAAATCGCTTCGGTTCGCAATCGGGTTTTACGAGAGGGGCGATGCCGGCGGCAGATCGCTTCTTGCCGCGCTTGCTATCGAGTTTTGCAACCTGCCCTCGTTGACTGCGACTGGCGAGCCGTCGGGGCTTATCAAGATAGCCCAACTGAACGGCTTCGTAGCCATCGCGTTCTGGGGTGCGAATCTGAAGTACGTCGCACGGACCCGCCTCGACGACGGTCACAGGCACGACTTTACCCGATTCATCATAGACCTGCGTCATCCCGACCTTTCGGCCCAATATCCCGACAGTCGGGCTATCGATAACGCTACCACTTGTGGCCATGACTACTATCCCAAAAAGATTAACGAAGGACTGTTGCGACGTGGGAGACACTCGCCGTGGCGAGACTTACCTACGTAACTTCCGATTGCATATATGTGTGTAATCCGCCGCGAGCGGCCGGAGTTAAATGTAAAACTACTATCCTGCGGTGGCTTTGATTTTAATGTCTACGCCTGCGGGCAGGCTCAACTTATTTAGTGCTTCGATCGTTTTGCCCGTCGCCTGAACAATGTCGATGAGACGCTTGTGCGTGCGGATCTCAAATTGCTGACGAGCCTTCTTGTCGACGTGGGGTCCCGAAAGAACCGTGTATCGCTCGATGCGAGTCGGCAGCGGAATCGGCCCATGAACGAGCGAATTGGTCCGCTTGGCGGTGTCCACAATCTCGGCAGCACTCTGGTCCAAAACCGAGTGGTCGTATGCTTCCATCCGAATTCGTATGACTTCCTTCGAAGCAGCCACTTGGACTCCCAGTTCTTGACGGACCAAAGTTTCAAAGATCGTAAAGCGTGCCATCCCACGTGGTGGCGAATCGCGGATTCTAGGGCTAGGGTAGTTTGCTAAATGCGTCAATGGCCCTCGGCGGATGTTGGCAAAACTTTTTCAGGGTTTTTGGGCCGAGGACGGCAGAGAAAGGAAAATAGGCCGAAACGGACCTCTCCCGCCTCAGTCGAATAGCCCGGGCTTCGTTTCGGCAAGAATCTCGCGGATTGCGGTACGATCTTCAGCAGAGAGGTGAGCAAACTCGGGCGAGGTATCTTCGCCCGAGAGGACTTCGTCGAGACGGCGGCCGACGGTCTGGCGTATATCGGGGGGCAGCCCATCATACGACTCCGAGTAGATGAGGTAGCTGCAAGGGTATTTCATGAGCCGCGTCTGCAAGTCGAAATCCCTGAGCGAACGCCCACGGCTGTCTCGCGGCCCGAGTGCCTGGAACTGCTCGGCAAACGCCGAGGTCCCCTCGACGGGCGAGGTCAGCTGAAATTCGCCGGAAAAGAGCATATATCGCAGTAGTAGCTCGCTTGCCTTGGCGATCCTTCGCTTGGAGACCTCCGCTTGAAAGTCGGCCGGACGCTCGAGAATCTCGTTCCATATCTTGTCGTAATGGCTCGCCTGACGCGATTCGTAGGACGCTTTGGTAATAAAATTGTGCATCTGCGTCTGGTGATCGAGCACCATCAGGGCGACCAGATCGCTGTGAGGCGTCAGATACGGCTGCGTTCTGAGGAGCGAGCTGAGATCGCTAAGATTGGCACCCTTTTCCAGGTCAAACGACTTGGCCGACGCTTCGCTAGCGATCGAGTTGCCCCGATGCCGCATCGAGCCGTGCTTGCCCGTGACATACCAACCCCCATAACGGTGCCGAAAATCGGTCGTCTGATCGCTGGTCGTCGAACCGAGGCTAAAAATGGGGTTGCCATCGCTGCCTGGGTAAACCGAACGCAACAGATAGCCGGGCACCCCCTGAGTCCGATGGCCGTGGTGACAGGCGAGACATGCCCCTTGGTCGCGCCGAATCCGAGGCGTCTCACTTTTCTTCTGATCCAAAGAATAAAAGATGGCCCCTTGCTGCGGGTCGACGGCTGAGATCTCGACCACCTCGCCATATTGCACCGTGCCGAGGTAAACGTCGTCGTTGAAATAGAGTGCCCGTGGCCGATGGGGCGTGATCTTGGCAAACTGCAAGCTGGTCTTCGAGAAAACTAGCGTTTGCGACGACTTGGGGACGTCGAGCCACTGCATGAGCGAGGGGAGCCAGCCATGCTTGGCATCCCACTGGAGCTTTGCCTCGCCGGCGTCGATTTTTTCTTGCAAGCGCGCCACGGCGTCGGCGACTTTTGCGGTGTGGTAGTTGATCGGCGGGCGATCAATCTCCTGCTGGGCTTGCGCACGCGAAGACGCAAGCGACAGGAGAACAAACCCAGAAATCACGAGGAATGAGGTGCGCATAGCTTCTCTATTATCGGCGACGCTAAATCGGAGGTCAATGTCCACATTCGGGGCTGGGTTTTCTGATTGACATAGCGTTTTCTGATTGACATCGCAGCGGTGTATTGCTACAGTGATACACATGAGCGACCAACCCATTCCCTTTGAAATCCACCCTTCGTCGGGCGTGCCGATCTACCGGCAGCTTGTCGATC
>JAADIN010000143.1 GCA_013151315.1 Planctomycetota bacterium
ACCTTCGGCCAAACGGGGTATGATATTTCTATCCTAGGGCGGCGCTGCGCTTGCCCTAGGCTACGGTGAAAAACAGGCCTTCGGCCAAAATACCGGAGTTATTTACCGGCTGATCCTTAGTAGAGGACGCTGACCAAACTTCGAAATGACGCTACGAAAGGTTACTCCTTAAAACTCTTGTATTCCTTGGTACCCACGGCACTCCCTGCAGATAAATCGGCATCTTCATTCACATCAACGCAGGTGACCCACTCATGCGAATCTGGCTTCTCGGACGAATGGATCTGGTATCTCAGACCTGACTCTGGGCAAACAGCATGGTCCTCCTTTCCAAAAGACAGGACGTGGCCGTGTCGGCTCATCCAGCCGACCTGTTTCCCTGGAATGCCCATAACCAAACCGTAATCGGGTACGTCCTTGGTGACAACAGAACCTGCGGAAATAAAGCTGTATCTCCCCAGCGTCTTGCCGCAAACGACGGTAGCATTTGCCCCAACGGTTGCCCCTTTGCGAATGATCGTTTTCTCGTAGATTCCTCGCCGAACCACTTGGCTTCGGGGGTTGCTTACGTTGGTTAGTACGCAAGACGGGCCTAAGAACACGTCGTCTTCGATGGTGGTGCCCGTGTATACGGAGACATTGTTCTGGATCTTCACATTGCGTCCGATTCGGACATTCGATGCGATGAACACGTTCTGCCCTAAGTTGCAATCCTCACCCAGTGACGCATTGTCGCTAACGTGCGAAAAATGCCATATCTTGGTGCCGCGACCGATGTTGGCTTTCTTGTCGACTACCGCAGTGGGATGCGAAAAGAAGTCGGGGGAAGAGGCCATACCACGGCCGAGCGACGTACTTGCCCCCGATTGTTCGAGGCTGATTTGGGCCGCATCAAGCACCCGCAGTACGCGAAGACCTTCGGCGCCATCGGTCTTGGGCGATGTCCGTGTCTCACAGCAGTCCAGAAAATGTTGGCATTCCGCACGCAAAGGCTCCGACTCTTGTACAAGAACCGGTTCGCCATCGCTTTTTTTGACAAGCGGCAAATTGCCTTCCGACCATTTCAAGTAGTCTCGGTATAAAACAAGTTTTTGATCCCACGGCTTCGTGTCGTCGAAAACTGCCATCCCTTCGCTCCCAACAACCGTCAGCTTCTGTTCCTTGAATGGGTTCAGCCAACTGACGTACACATGGCCTTGCAATCCGTTACGGAAGGTCATGTGTGTCAAGGTCGTGTCTGCAACTCCAGGCGTCAGATAGCTGTTTCCCGTGCAAGTCACGGAATCGGGCATTTCGCCGGCAAGGGCGAGAATGACGGAGATGTCGTGGGGGGCAAAACTCCAGAGGGAGTTTTCTTCCTGACGCACCTTCCCAAGATTAAGACGATTGGAAGTAATGTAGCATAGCCTTCCAAGCTCTCCTGCCAGCACCATGGCAACAAGTTTCTCGACGCACGAGTGGTATTGAAGCAGATGACCAACCATGAGTATCCGCTGAGACGATTTGGCCAGCGCAATCAAATCTTGGGCCTGATCGATACTCAAACACAACGGCTTTTCAACGTAGACGTCTTTGCCAGCTTCAATCGCCTGGCGGCCAAGCTCGTAGTGAAGATGAGCTGGAGCGGCAATTGCAATTTTCTGAATTTCGGGTTCCGCGAGCACCTTCGCAAAAGAGGTCTCGCGTTGAACTTCTGAGTACTCCTCTCCGTAAGAGGCAAGCGTGTCTTCATTAGAATCGCAGATCGTATGCAGCGCGCCCAAGGAAAGAAAATTCCGCGCGAGGTTCTTTCCCCAATAGCCGGCGCCGATGAGCGCTAGGTCAGGTTTAGTCATGGCATTCACAATGGTAGGAGGCTCTTGAGTATCGAAGCTGCGCGAGCAGATCTGGAATGTCGAAGCTGCGCGAGCAGAAACGTCGCAATGGGGAGGGTATAGCTTAGCGTACGTTGCTCGTGATATGGAAGCTGTCTCTATTTATCTTCAGGAGGATTGCAAAGTCTATTTTTTGAACCGCCAAGTGCGCCAAGATCGCCAAGGAAAAAAGAAAATTGCTTAAAAAACAGCTATTTTTTGCAGCTCGTTTCTTGGCGCTCTTGGCGGTTTATCTGACTTTGCAGTTCGCCTCTATTTATCTTCATGTCAGGCGCAGATCAGACGGCGGCTCTATCGCAGTGACGACCGAACCGCAGATACAACTCTATCTTGCATGTCGTCGGTTAAAAACGGGTGCATCGGCAAACTTAGGACTTCTCGTGATGCCCGTTCGGACTCAGGAAACCGACCCCACTCGTACTCGAGATCGGAAAATACAGGCTGTTCATGCAGGCACTTCGGGTAGTAGACCGCCGTGGGAATTTCAGCCTCCTTGAGCGACTCGACCACCTTATCTCGGTTGGGAACACGAATGGTATACTGTGCGTAGACATGCGTATTTCCCTCAGCAACCTCGGGAACGCTACAGTCGTCTCGCAAGAGGTCGGAGTACCGTTCTCCGATCTCTCCTCGCCGCTGAACCTCGTGCTGAAAATGCGGTAGCTTGGCCAGGATCACGGCCGCTTGCAGCGTATCGAATCGGCCGTTCGTTCCCACAAGCGTATGATGGTGACGCTGAGTTCCGCCATGGGACCGAATCGCTCGTAGGGTTTGCGCCATTTGGTCGTCTCCGGTAAAAAGAGCGCCTCCGTCACCGTAACAACCGAGCGGCTTGGCCGGGAAAAAACTCGTGCTACCGAGGGTCGATACGCTACAGCTACGTTTACCACGTTGAGTCGCACCAAAGCTTTGGGCAGCATCTTCAATCACTGGAATTCCATGGCGATCTGCAATGGCATTGAGTTGGTCGAAGTCGGGCATCTGCCCGAACAGGCACACCGGCAAGATCGCCTTGGTATGACTTGTAATTGCCGACTCGACCTGTTGGACGTCGAGGTTGAAGGTTTGCGAGTCGATATCGACGAATACAGGCGTTGCTCCCACAAGCTTGATGACTTCGGCGCTGCTGATCCAGGTAAACGGAACCGAGATGACTTCGTCGCCCGGACCAATGGAGAGTGCTCGTAGCGCAATTTCTAGGCTTGTCGTGCCGCTGGAAACCGTAATGCAGTGCTTCGCTCCGGCAAACTCCGCCAAGGCGGCTTCGACGTCGCCAATTTCCGGTCCCATAATGTATCGGCCATGCTCCATGACCTTGTTCATTCGCGAGTCGATTTCGCTTTGATACTTTAAGTACTGTTGTTTCAGGTCGATAAACTGCATTGGACAATAGGGGCAATAGTGAATAAGAAGTAGAATAAGAAGTAGAATAAGAAGCAAAAGGCCTTGTCGACCAATTTCAGCTTACCATCAACCAGCGAGTATCTCGGATTCCGTCTTAGGTGCAGTCTGCGAGGATTCCGTAGCGACTTTCGCCTGCTCGCTGGCGGCCACCATCTCGGCAACTTCTGCCTCCAGCGGCTCGAGCAGATCCATCAGTTGGTCGATCGCTTGGCAACTCGAGATACCAAGCTGCGGGCCTCCAGAAACGGTAAGCTTCCCGACAACGTGCTCGTCGGCAAACAGGGGAATTTCAGTCCGCCAACGTTCTCGGCGATCGCTCTTCGTAGGGCCACTCCACGAAGCATGAAAAGATTCTTGGAGTGATGCAAAATTGATGTCGAGCCGAATGTCGACCAGCTCCATCTTCTCGCCAAACTCGACCAGCGATTGCCAAAGCTTATCCCACTGGTGAGTCCCTTGAATCTGAAACGAAACGTGATCGCCTTTGCGCCGCACGATCGCCAAAAACAGCCACTTGATCCGACTCAGCAGCATCTTGAACTCGATATGACCAAACGCTTGCGTTGCGATCAACATACACAAGACCGCCGCAACCGCACCCAAGGCAAGCAAATCGTTGTGCATGAACACGCTCAAAAGAGCCCCCACACAAGTTACCCCACAACATACGGCTACCACAGCCAGGACGCGTGTATTATTGCCGAAAAGCGCCATCAGTCGGTGATGCAAGTGGCCTCGGTCGGTGGCATAAATACTCCGGCCGGCAAGTTTTCTGCGTACGATCGCCACAAAAGAGTCGAACATCGGCAATGCCCAAATCGCCATGGGAGCGGCCAGGGCGACGGTCGCGGTTCCTTTAAGCGAGCCGCCGATTGCCAGGGCTCCGACAATCAGGCCGATCAGCATGCTCCCCGCATCGCCCAAGAAAATTTTTGCCGGCGGGAAATTGAATCGCAAAAATCCTACCAAACTGCCCACGAATACCGCAGCAACGATTGCCACCGCCGTCTGGCCTATCACCAACGCCATCACCGCAATGGTCGCGCAAAGGATGATTCCGACCGTCGTGGCGAGGCCATCAATTCCATCAAGCAGGTTCAAAGAATTCATCGCACCGAGCAACCAGAAAACGGTAAACGGTACCGACAGCACTCCCAAATGCACGGCAAACCCGAAAACCGAGAAGCTGTGAATCTGCAAACCGGCCGCCACCACCATGAGTGCTGCGATGAACTGCCCGAGAAGCTTGACCTTGCCGGGCATACCAAAACGATCGTCAACAAGCCCGACGCCAACAATCCAAATGCCGGCCAAAAGTAACCCACCCAAGTAAGGCGACTGCTCGAACAGTATCTGTTGAAGTTTTTCGGAGGAGAGGTACTCCACGGCGAAGGTAATCGCTGCTGCCAGAAAAACGGCGAGGCCGCCGCCCAATGCCACCGCACGGTCATGCCCTTTGTGGTGACCATCGGGACGATCCACGAAACCTATTCGCTGCGCCACCGAGATCATGATATTGGTCAACGGATAACTGACCACAGCCGCGATGCCGCAGAGCATCAGCATGTACTTCGCAGCTTGAACGACATGAATCGCTTGATCGACTTGATCAACTTGTGGGTCTGACATACTCAAATGACTTCTCCATTCCACCCCTCTACCAACCACTGCAATCCCAACCACAGCAATCCAAGCCGATCAAGAAAAGATCGTTCCATCGAATTGCAGAGACGAGAATTTCGCCGAGCCGTTGCAATGCAACCTCCAGCACCACTACCGGCCTTCGGAACTGCCCGTGACGAAAGTGACACGGCGAGAGCTGCCTGGACTCAGAGCAATTCTCGGACCAAAAACAACGCGATCACGTCCTCACGCCAGACTGTGAAGAAAAGCTTGCTTCTGGCGCTCTCAATCCACTTTGGGCTGAAGGACTCGCTGAAGGACCTCATGGTGCATCCCACATCGACTACCAGTCCTACCCTCGAAAAACTACCTCTTCACTCATCCTTACTCAATGGTCCACCAATGTCAATTCGTTCGCTGCGAATTCGGAGAATCTGTTGCTTTTTTGCCTCAACCCGTAGACAAAGCTCCACACGAGAAATATCAGAACCTCACCCGCGACACCTGAAGCTTCCGCACTCCATAGAGTCGAAAATGCTATCAGCAAGCCGGTTGCGACAGCGAGGCTCTAACCGGCCATCCTTAGCCAATCGTTTCAAACAGTAATGTTTAGCATTGCTTCCAAAAATTTTGCTAGGTGCAAAGATTTTCAATAGCCACGGAGGAAACACAAATTGAACACGGAAAAAAATACGGGCACAAAATTCCTTTTTTTTGATCTCTCTTTCATCCGTGTTCAATCCGTGGCCAATACTTTGCTTTTGTTTTTTTGCGTTTTCTGTGGCACCACTTTTTCAGTAAAATGTTCTAGCTCGAACTTTTCTGAGTCACGGTCTGGCTCATCATCTCCGCCAGGCGCTGCAATGCTTGGCTACAATCCTGGGGATCGAGATGCACTTGAAGAATGCTGGGGCCTGTCGTGTCGGCCCATGCGGCCGAGAGGGCTCGATCGAATTCACCTTCGGTTCGCACTTCATACCCAGTGCCGCCACCCAGCAGCGCCGGCAGTTGATGGTATTGCCAGCAATGCACGTCGTTGAACTCATACTCGCCCGGGTGAAGAAGCCGTTCGGTGCCATAGCCTCCGTTGTCGAGCACAATGACAACCACGGGCATTTGCCGGCGCACAAGATTCGACATTTCCATGCCGGTCATCTGAAACGCTCCGTCGCCCACGACCACCACCACGCGCGCCTCGGGCCTTGCCACCTGGGCCCCGAGCGCCGCCGGCACCGAGAATCCCATCGACGTGTAATAGGCGGGGCTCAAAAACTCGGTGCGCCCACGCGTGGTCAACTCGGTCGAGGCAAACAGCGCATCGCCAATATCGGCGATCACGATCGTATCGTCCTCAAGTTGTTCGTCGAGCCGCCGGATCAGACGCGAAATCGAGATCGCCTCGTCGGAGCGCAATTCAAACGGTTCTTTCTTCCAATCCGTCGGTGCCTCGGGCAAGGGCGAGCGCACCTTCAATCCACGGCGAACCAACGCACACACAAAATCTTCGAGGCGAACTTCATGATAGTGGTGATGCCGAATCCGCAGCTCCTCGCTCGTCGCGTAGATGCAATTCGAGATGTCAAGTTCCGCAGTATAAATGCCCAGGTTGATATCCGTCATGAACGTGCCAAGCATGATGACGCAGTCGCTCGACTCGACGTACTTCGTAATCTCCTGGCGACCAAGGGCCCCCTCGTAGAGACCCATGTATTGCGAATGCGTCTCGGCCACAACGCCTTTGCCCAACATCGTGGCAGCCATCGGAATGCCCGTCGACTCGGCCAGTTGTAGTACCGCATCCTGCAGCCCAAAGCGATGGACCTCGACGCCAAGCAGCAGCACCGGCTGCCGAGCCGACTCGATACGCAGCGCCGCTTCTTCGACCGCTTCGGCAAGCGCCCGAGAATCGCTGTGCGGCGGGCTGGGCTGATAACGAGGCGCCGCATCGGGCTGCACGTGGACCATGTCACGCGGAATTTCCAAATAGACAGGTCGCTTAAAACGCTCGCACGCAGCCAGCACGCGATCGATCTCGTGGAAGGCAGTCTGAGGATCGTTGAGCTCGGCACCAGCGACGCAAAGTTTTTCAAAAACGTCGTACTGTGTCCGGAAATTACGCACCATGTGATGCAAGAGCGGGTTATGGATTCGTTCGCGCATGCCGGGCGAACCGCTAATCAACACCACAGGCGACTTTTCGGCATAGGCACCTGCAATCGAATTGCAAACACTCAGGCCTCCGACGCAGTAGGTCACACACAGCGCGCCCATGCCGTGGATCCGAGCATAGGCGTCGGCCGCGAAGCCGGCACAGTCTTCGCGAGTGCAGCCGACCGTGTTGATCGGGCTTTCTTCAAGCATCGTGTAAAACGACAAAACATAGTCGCCGGGAATGCCGAACAGATCGTCAATGCCATAATCCTGCAGCCGCTGGATCAGGTACTGACCAATAGAAAGATTTTGCTTGTTAGGAACTGAGCTGCTCATCGGGACAACCCTCAATGCGCTTTGTCACAGCTTAATTTGTGAGCCGCACGGCGCTAGCCGCGGGTTGCGGAGCGTAGCGGTATGCCCCTAAGGGAGGTATACCCCTAGACCCGACGCTAGCGCGTTGCGGCTCACCTTCATAGTAAGCTGTGACAAAGCTCTAGGTTCTTTGCTCTCATTATACCTTCAACGGATTCTGAATGAAGGTCTGTAGTCGTTGCATCTCGAAGGGGCTCCCCACGAACAGAGGTACCCGTTGGTGTAAATTTTTAGGAACGATGCTCAAAACCGATTCTTCGCCCGTCGTAGCGATCCCTCCCGCTTGCTCCGCCAGCATGGCGATCGGACTGGCCTCGTACATCAAACGCAGCTTCCCCTCGGGATAAAAAGACGTGGGAGGATAAAGAAAAACGCCTCCCTTGAGTAGGGTGCGATGAAAATCGGCCACCAGCGATCCAATGTACCGTGAGCGATAAAGCGAGTCGTCTTCGGCCGATTTCAGCCAATGGAGATATCGCCGGCAGTAGGGCGGAAAACTGTCGGCATACGACTCGTTGACCGAGTAGATATTTCCCCGAGCCGGCATCTTCATGTTGGGGTGACTCAACAAAAAAGTGCCAATCGTCGGATCGAGCGTAAAGCCGTTGACCCCGTCGCCGGTCGTGTAGACCATCACCGTAGACGAACCGTACAGGCAGTAGCCTGCGGCAAGCTGTTGGGTGCCGGGCTGCAAAACTTCGGAGTGCGTGGAACCACCGTTGCTTTCAGGACGCCGGTAGATAGAAAAAATGGTGCCGACGCTTACGTTCACGTCGATGTTGCTCGAGCCGTCTAGGGGATCGAACACGACCACGTACTCGCCATCGTCTCGATTGTCGAAAACGACAATCGGATCTTCGTTCTCTTCGGAGGCCAGAATGCCGACATTGCCGCGCGAGCCTAGGCATTCCAAAAGCACTTGGTTGGAATAAATGTCGAGACTCTGTTGCTCTTCACCATGCACGTTGGTCGAGCCGGCGCTGCCGGTCTGATTGGTAAGCCCCAGGCGTCGCACCTGCTCGCCGATAATCTTGCAAGCCAGCACGATTCCACTCAAGAGCCAAGTCAACTCTCCGCCCGCCTGAGAACGCTGACTCAGTTGCTGTTCATGGATATGCCGCTCGAAAGTCGCTGTCTGATCTTGAGCCAAAATTTCACTCCCACACGATACCGTTGCCAAAACCTCTAGTATAAGGTCGGTCCGTCGCGATGCAGCCTATTCTCCTTTTTATTTTCGGCTAGAATCGACCCGATGACCAGCGACCAAAATAAAACATGGCTACCGATTCTACTCATCGCGGGGGCTTTGGTAGCCTGGGGGACGATTCTAGGGGTGGGAGCTTACCTGGCTCCTTCGGGAAAAATGCCCGGTGCCGACTATCGCAAGTTCCTGGTCCTAGCCGCTACCACCGCAGGATTCCTGCTTTTTTGGGGCCTCGCACTCGCTTCAAGGGCCGCCAAGCTTCGCCGTCAGCGCCGTTTGAAGGACGAGATCTCACCGAATTAGCCGCTTTGGCGCTAGCCACGGTTACTTGGAAAAACCGCGGCTAGCGCCAAAACGGCAAATCCTAGTTGAGCCTTGCCCAACCTGCCCGAGATAGGTAGATTGGTTGATTCTCGATTGCGGAAGACCGTGAGCCCTGTTCGATGGCTTGGTTCAATTGGAAAGATTATTGGTGTGTAAATGAAAACTTGTATGGCAAAAACTACCGTGGCCAAGACCGGCCAAGTTGATCGGAAATGGCTCTTGGTCGATGCCACCGACAAAATCGTCGGTCGCCTCGCCTCCGAGATCGCCACGATTCTGATGGGCAAGCACCGCCCCATCTACACCCCGCACGTCGATACGGGCGACTACATCGTGGTGGTCAACGTCGAGAAGATCCGTTTCACCGGAAAAAAGTGGGAACAGAAAAAGTACGCTTGGTACACAGGCTACACGCGCCAGCGAACCGTCACGGCCGAAGTGCGACGCGAGCGCAAGCCCGAACTGATTCTCCAAGAGGCCGTACGTCGAATGTTGCCCAAGAGCAAATTGGGCCGAGCGATGCTTTCCAAACTCAAAGTCTTCGCCGGACCCGAGCACCCGCACACAGCACAAAAACCGGAGCCAACCGAATTGGCCCTGAAGTCCTAAACACGGCCCGTTAGCGGCTGCTGCCAAGCAGTCCCCCCGCAAAAGATTTCAAACCCCACAGATTTCAAAACCGCACAAGCGTAGGACCCCCATTCCATGGCTACCACCAAGACCGTCGTCGAAGAAGCCCTAGGAACTGGCCGTCGAAAAACGTCGGTCGCTCGTGTCCGTATCCGTGCCGGCAGCGGCAAGATCAAAATCAATAAACGCGAGCTCGATGAATTCTTCTGCGTCGATCAAGACCGAAGCACTGTCGTTTCGCCTTTGGAACACTGCGAAGTTCGCAACGATGTCGACATCGTCATCCTCGTCCACGGCGGCGGCACCACCGGCCAAGCAGGTGCCTGCATGCAAGGAATCGCTCGAGCACTACTGAAGCACGACAGCGATTTGGAAGAAAAGCTCCGCGAAAAGAGCTTCCTAACCCGCGATGCCCGCATGAAAGAACGAAAGAAGCCCGGTCTGCACGGGGCACGTCGTGGAACCCAGTTCTCCAAACGGTAGCGGCACCAAAAAGCGTCGCCTGCTTGTCGGCTTCGCGGTCTTGGCTGCGCTGCCCACGTATTTGGCTCTCGGGGCGAGACTGTGGTGGGTGCTCGACTTGGCAACGCACTTTTGCGCCTTCTACGCCTTCGCACTGCTGCCGATTGCAGTGGCGTTGCTGGTTTCCAAACGGTGGCGACTTCTCGCCTTCGTTTCTGCTGCACTCGCAATCAACATTTCGTTGCTCGCGCCACTCTACTTCCGCGACAGGGTGCCGACAGACACTCAGCCGTTGCGGATCGTCTCGATCAATGTGTTGTTTGAAAATCCACAGCACGAGCGAGTTCTCGACTGCATTCGCCAGGAAACTCCCGATCTTGTCCTGCTCATGGAAGTCAACGCGAGTTGGCAACCGGCACTAACCACTCTCAAATCGCAGTTCCCCTACTCCCTTTTTGAAACCAAGGAAGGCTCGTTCGGAATCGCTCTCTTCAGCAAGTTGCCTCTGGAAAACTTGCAGCTCCTCGACTTCGGGTCGATAGGCACCCCTTCGATTCAGGCAACCGTTCGAGTCGACGGCACCCCGGTACAAATCGTCGGCGCCCACTTCATACCCCCCATGAATGGCGAAAAATCCCGCCTACGAAACCAATATTTGATAGCAGCCGCCCAAGAGTTAGCCCGTACGCCCGGCCCTCGCTTGCTTCTGGGCGATCTGAACATCACTCCCTGGTCGCCCTATTTTCGTGACCTACTGAAGCTCGGCGGGCTGCGAAATAGCCAAATCGGCTTCGGCATCCAGCCCACCTGGCTCGCGGCCCTCCCGATCGACCACCTGCTGCATTCCGACGACGTTGCGATACTCGACCGCCGCATTGGCCCCGACGTCGGATCGGACCATCGCCCTCTGATCGTCGATTTCGCAGTAAAAAAGACGGCCCAATAGCGAGACTCTACCCCTCGGCCGGGGTTAAACTCTCTAGGGCAACCTACAAAGTGGTTAGCACCGACGGCCACGTCGCTTGCGTAGGGGCCCATGGCGACCGCGAAAAAAGCAAATGGTTCTAGGGGCCGCCGTGGTATGCTTTTCTGCAGAGAGGAGATAGAACGATGGGCAAAATGCCAACGCTCGTACTGATACTCTTGACCTTCGGAACAAGCGCCTCCGCGGCCCAGCCCTCCGCCAAAGCAACCGCCCAACGGATCGATGCCGTCCTAGCCAGCGAGCTTTTCAACGACCCAACCCAACTCGCGCCAAGGTCTGACGACGAGACCTAC
The DNA here is from genome assembly GCA_013151315.1 of Planctomycetota bacterium. Lineage (GTDB taxonomy): Bacteria > Planctomycetota > Planctomycetia > Pirellulales > Lacipirellulaceae > Bythopirellula. Next base: position 11,326 of record JAADIN010000143.1, read on the forward strand.
TTGAGACGAGTTTGGCTCGACGTGGTCGGCCATATCCCCACGCCCAAGCAGGCGACCACCTTTGCGCTCGACCCCTCGCCCGACAAGCGAGAGCGAACGGTGCGCCAACTACTCCAAAACCCCGACTACGGAAAAAATTGGGCTCGCTACTGGCGAGACGTGGTATTTTCTCGCCGCCTAGAAGATCGCGCGATCCTTGCCGCCAATGCGATGGAAACCGACCTTGCCCGTTGGCTCAACGAGAGCCAGGGCTGGGACCGCATCGCTTCGCGATTTATCACTGCCAGTGGCGATGTCCGTAAGCACGGCAACACCGCGATCGTCATGGCACAAGACGGGCGGACCGAAGAAATGACCGCCGAGATTTCGCGAATCTTCCTCGGCATTCAAATCCAATGTGCCCAGTGTCACGACCACCCCTACGACCGCTGGAAACGCAACCAGTTCCACGAGTTGGCCGCCTTCTTTCCTCGCGTAGGAATCCGACGGGTAAACGACATGGCCCTGCGCAGTTTTGAAGTGTACGGATCTGACCAAGCGAGAAAGCGACCCAAGAAAAACAACGATCGTCGCCCCCAGCCTGAGCATTTCATGTCCCATCTCGACGACCCCACGGCAAAAGGAACCAAGATTCAGCCCAAGTTTTTTCTCACCCGTCAGACACTCCCGCTAGGATCGAGCGACGCCCACCGACGCAGCCAATTGGCCGACTGGCTTACCGACAACGACTGGTTCGCCATCGCGCTGGTCAATCGCGTTTGGTCCGAACTCGTCGGCGAAGGGTTTTATGAACCGGTCGACGATCTGGGACCCGACCGCAAGGCAACGGCTCCCAAGGCCGTCAAACTTTTGGCAAGCAAATTCCGCCAAAGCGGCTACGACCTCCAATGGCTGTTCCAAACAATTTGCCAAACCGAAGCCTACGGCCGCGAGTCGCGCCCGCGACGCAAAGCGGACGAAACTCCGTTCACCGCCAACGTGCCCCAACGGCTTCGTAGCGACCAACTCATGAATGCCGCCTACTCGGCTCTGGAGATCGTCGAATCAAAAGGAGGTTGGTCGAACCGAGAACGTCGCAAAAGCTCACGACAACGGTTTGCCGAAATTTTTGGCTACGACCCGAGCGTCTCTCGCGACAGCATCTCGGCCTCGATCCCACAAGTGCTAGCCCTGATGAATTCACCGCAAGTCAATCGCGCCTTGGCGGCCAACCGCTCGAGTCTCCTGGGCCGTCGGTTAGAGGCGATAGAAGACAACGAGCCATTGATTGTTGAGCTGTACCTACGATGCCTAAGCCGACAGCCAACCGACGAGGAACTCTCGCTGCTGCTCACCTATAGCGAAGAGATCGGCGACCGACGGCAAGCCTTCGAGGACATCCTGTGGGCACTAGTCAACTCCGCCGAATTCCAACATCGAAAATAACACAGCGAGCCGTGGCGTCCCCGACCACGGAAACCCATGAACCTTCAACACCACACCAACATCGCCCTCCGCCAAAACCAAGTCGTCGGTCGTCGCGATTTTCTACGCCAGCTATCAGCCGCGGGCCTCGCTGCCGGGGCCTGCAACTGGACCGATGCAATCAGCGCCTCGGCCGACGCGCTCCGCTCGCGCGGCATGGCCTGCATTCTGCTCTGGATGCAGGGCGGCCCGTCGCAATACGAAACTTTCAGCCCCAAGCCCGATCACAAAAACAGTGGCGAGACTCGGGCGATCGCAACCCGCGTTCCCGGAATTCAAATTGCCGATAATCTGCCCCATTGCGCCAAGGTGATAGAAGACCTAGCCATCATTCGTTCGATGACCAGCAAAGAAGGCAATCACGGCCGAGCCACCTATCTGCTCCATCATGGCTATCTGCCGATGGGAAGCGTCAAATTCCCGACCCTCGGCTCCCACGTGGCGCATCAAATTGGCGATGCGGCCAGCCAACTACCGAGTTACGTACGCATCGGCAATCGATTGGCAAACTCCGGCGGAGGAGGATTCTTAGGCGTCGACTACGACCCACTCATTCTTTCCTCAGCCAACCGCCCACCGGAAAACACAACGCCAACAACCGGCCGCAAGCGTTTCCAGCGCCGCCTGCAGTTGCTCAGCTCAATCCAAACCGGCTTTGCGCAAGGGCCCGGAGCCCAAGTAGTAGCCGATCAACAAAAAATCGTTGCCAGCGCCTCGCAGATGATTCTCAGTCCCAGCATGGCCGCTTTCGATCTCGAAAAAGAGCCCCGAAAAATTCACGCCAACTACGGCGAAGGCGACTTCGCCTCAGGCTGCATGCTCGCCCGACGATTGGTTGAACACGGCGTCACGTTTGTTGAAGTCGTCTCCCGGGGCTGGGATACCCATCAAGACGTCTTCAGCCGTACACGCGACTTGACCACTCAAATCGATCAACCGATGGCCACACTCATTACCGACCTCAAGCAGCGCGGCATGCTCGAAAAAACTTTGGTCGTCTGGATGGGCGAATTCGGTCGCTCGCCAAGCGTCAACGCCCGAGGCGGACGAGACCACTACCCCAAAGCGTTTAATGCCGTCATGGCTGGCGGCGGCGTCTCGGGCGGGCAGGTGATCGGCAAAACCAACGCCGCGGGCGCCGAAGTGGTCGATCGCCCCGTCACGGTCAACGACTTATTCCGCACGATCTACCACACGCTCGAGATCGACGCCGACGAAGAAAACATCAGCAGCATCGGTCGCCCAATCAAACTAGTCGATGGCGGCAAAGTGGTGGAAGAGTTGTTCGAATAACCCCGACCCACTTCCCCTACACGTTAAACAAAAAATGACAAACATCGCTATCTTGCATCACATAGCTTTTTCCTTCGACGCGCATCTTCCCCGCTTCGCGGATCGCCTTTTCGCTGCCATATTCGTCCAGGTCGTCCACTGAATACGTTTCGCAGCGGATAAAGCCGCGCTCGAAATCGGTGTGAATCACCCCGGCCGCTTGCGGGGCCGTCGCGCCGATCGGAATCGCCCAAGCGCGAATCTCTTTTTCGCCAGCGGTAAAATAACTGTGCAAACCGAGCAGTTGATACGTCCCATGAGCAAGGGCCGCCAGGGCGGGTTCAGCCAGCCCCAGGCTCTCCAGCATTTCGCTCGCCTCGGTGGCGTCGAGCTCCGCAAGTTCCGCTTCAAGGCTTGCACAAACGGGCACGACCGAACCCCCTTCGGCCGCCGCGTGGCGACGTAGGGCCTGCGCGTGATCGTTCTCGCCCTGCAGGTCATCTTCGCCGACGTTGGCGACATAAAGCACGCGCTTGCCGGTGATCAGTTGCAATTCCGTAAGCACTTTGGCCTGGGCTGCGTCTTCGTAAGCAAGCCCTCGCACCGGCTTTCCCTCGGCAAGCAGCGCTTGACATGCGTCGAGCACTTCGAGCCGTAGCTTGGCCTCTTTGTCGCCCGTCCGCGCGGTCCGGCGTGCCTTGTCGGTCATCGATTCCACCGACTGCAAATCGGCGAGCATCAGCTCGGTATCGATCGTCTCGACATCGCGCAGCGGATCGACCTTGCCATCGACATGAATGACATCCCCATCCTCAAAACAGCGGACCACATGCAGAATCGCGTCGACGGTGCGGATATGGGCCAAAAATTTGTTACCCAAGCCTTCGCCGTCCGACGCACCCCGCACAATCCCGGCAATGTCAACCAGTTTCAGAACCGCAGGGATGGTTTTTTCTGTGACAATATGCTGACCCAGTCGCGCCAAGCGAGCGTCAGGCACGCTCACCGCCCCCACATTGGGCTCAATCGTGCAGAAAGGGTAATTTTCACTGGCAATCCCGGCCGCCGTAAGCGCATTAAAAAGCGTCGATTTCCCAACATTCGGCAAGCCGACAATTCCTGCTTCCATAGTCTTCTCACTTCCGATTCCACGGCAATAGAGCGATTAAAACCCCGAATTGTAGCCCAGAGACTCTCCAAAGAACAGCCGACACAAGACCCTCAATACAAGCCGCGACGCGCAAGCGAGTGGGTTTTCCACGCACCGGGACCCACTCGCTTGCGCGTCGTGCTTGTATTTTCCATGCCAAAGTCCCCCACGGCGTTGCCTCCGCTCCTTTTTCCAACAATCTCACGTGGCCAGATTCGCCCTCAGCGGTAATAATGGGCCTGGAGCGATGGCCCATCGATTGCCACGGCCTCCAAACAATCGGCAACCGTTAAGGGTAGTTTTATGTCGCACAATTTTTTGAAAACCACGCCCCTCCTTGGGTTCGCTCTGGCAATGATTCTTGGCGTTTTCTCCGCCCGAGCGTTCGCCGAAAATGAAAATAAGCCGCTCGCCCAGAACGAGGGCCTTGAGGATCTCGATCAGGCGATGCGAGTCAAGATAAACGCCACGGGAATTCGCGACATCAACCAAGCCGTCGAACTCTTGCAGCGAGCTCTCGACAAGGGCCTCGAGCCGGTCGATGCCGACTTTGCCCAAGAGCTGCTCTCTTCCGCCCTGATGGAACGAGCTTCCGCACTGGTTCGGGTGATCAACGCACGTTCGATCGCCGATCCGAAAGTTCAGCAAATCCGCCAATTGGTTATTTCCGATTTGCGTCGAATCCTAGCCTACGACAACCCTCCGCCGCGGGCCAGCTTCGAGTTAGGCCGCTTGATGGCCATGCCCGGCGGCGATCCGCACGAAGCACGACGAGTGCTGACCACTTTTTTAGAAACGCCCGATTTGCCTGACAACCAACGGGCAGAAGCTTTTATTCTTCGTTCCCGTGTCCAGACCGACGAAGCCAAGGCCTTGGCCGACTTCGACGAAGCGCTCCGATTGGCTCCCGACAACGCAGGATACCGGCTCGTGCGCGCAGTCTTCTTGCGTAGCCGAAGCAAATTTGAGGACGCGCTCGAAGAAGTGGGGCAAGTTCTTCAGCAGGCCCCCGACGATGCCAATGCCCTCATCTTGCAAGGCGAACTTTTCCGTGAATTGAACCAACCCGACGAGGCACTCGCAAGCTTTGATCGAGCGACCAAGTTGGCCCCTCAGGCGCCAACTCCGTTTCAGAATCGGGGAGAAATCTACCGCAAGCAGGAAAAATTTGACCTGGCAATTGCCCAGTTCGACCAAGTCTTAAAACTCCAACCCGGATATCCCCTAACACTCGTCCATCGGGCCGAGGCCTATCTCTACTCAGGGAAATTAGAAAAAGCCCTAGCCGACGTCGAGGGGGTGCTAGAAAAACAACCGCTCATCGCAGCCCACCGGCTTCGTGCCGAAGTGCTCGCCAAAATGGATCGTTTGCAAGAGGCCATCGAAGAAATGGAGCGCGTCTCCAAGGCCATGCCCCAACAGGTCGACCTCCGAATGCAGTTGGCCCTTTACTACCTCGTCGACGGCCAACCACGCAAAGCCATTGCCGCCTACAGCGAAGTCATCAAAGTCAACGAAAAAAGTTTTGTTGCTTGGAGGAGCCGAGGGGATGCCTACTTAAATATCGGCGAGCACTCCGAGGCGGTTGCCGATCTGCAGCAAGCCCTCGAACTCTCGCCAGACGACTCCTCGGTCTTAAACAATCTGGCATGGGTCTTGGCAACCTCGCCCCAAGACGAAGTCCGCGACGCGAAACGAGCGATTGAGCTGGCGACCAAAGCCTGCGAGCAATCGGACTACAGCCAGTCGCACATTCTCAGCACGCTAGCCGCCGCTTATGCCGAGGCAGGCCAATTCGAGACAGCCATCAAATGGTCGCAAAAAGCCGTCGACATGGAAGACCCCGAACACGGCAAACAACTGGCCGCCGAACTGGCCAGCTACCGCGAAGACCGCCCCTGGCGAGAAAAGCAAACCGTCGCCGAAAGCGAACCGACTGCTGAAAAGCCCGAAGCGACCGAGACCACCAAATAGAGCCTCGGAACACACGCTCAAAGCCGAGGGATTGCAATCCCTCGGCTTTGCCCAGCCGATCCGTTTCATCGGGTAGCAGCGCGGCCAAAAAAAGCACTCGCTATCCCTTCTCAAAGAAGCGATAATCCTCTGTCGCACACGGGTGGACAGCTGCACCCAATCCCAATCCATTTTGTCACCTCCAACCCCATGTCGAGTTTTCCTGCCAAAACTCTCGCCACCAAACATGCCAAACACTGCCACACGAAAGTGAACGACCAAACCAAGAAGCCCCCTTTGTCCTTTTGGCACAAAACGCGAGCTCAAAACTCCTGAACCTAACAACGAGCCCCCTTTTTTCGAGTTCACTTCATGCGTATGGCATTGCACTGGCAAATTCTCATCACGATGATCCTGGGCGCTGCCCTGGGGCTCACGCTCAATGCCTCCGCAGGCAGGCAGCCGAGCGGCCTGGCGACCGACTATCCGGCCGGCTCGGTCCAGTTGGTCGGCATGACCGAGGCGATCGAAGTCGACGCCGGACGCATCTGGTCGCTCGACACCGCCGAGCGAATCCTCATCCAGATTGATCGCCAGCTCGAGGGCGGCAGCTTGGCCACACGTCGCGTCGTCGTCGGAGACGAGCGATTCGTCGAGCGGCAGCTCGCCGACCTGGGCGAACCTTGGCCCGAGGGGTCTGGCGACGCAAATATCCCGCGTACCGTGGTCCCCACGCTTAGCAAGCTAAAAACCCACGACCCGACCGCCTACGCAGCTTTCAGGCAAAACGGTCGATCACTCGCTCGAACGGTTGGCGATCTGGCAAAAATATTGGGCGACCTGTTCTTGCGAATGCTCAAGATGATCTCGGTACCGCTCATTATCACCTCGCTCCTGTCGGGCATTACCGGATTGGGACGCGCCGAACGGCTAGGAAAAATGTTTGGCCGAACCCTGCTCTACTACCTATCGACCAGCATGGCAGCGATAACGATCGGGCTGCTGATGGTCAATTTCATCAACCCAGGACTTATCAACCCAGAGCTGGCCGACCAAGCCGTCGCCCCGGCAACAGAAGCGGTTCAACAGCACGGCAAGGGCCTCGCCGTCGTACTGTTCGAGCAATTGCAAAACATGATTCCCCCCAATCCGTTCGCAGCCCTCGCTAACGGGAATTTCCTTTCCATTATCGCGTTCACGATCGCGATTGGTGTCTGCACAATTCTGGTCGGCGGCAACGTCGCCGAAAAAGTCAACGAACTGGTCGACGCCGCTTTTCAGGTCATGATGAAGTTCACGATGTTCATCATCCGGCTCGCTCCGATCGGTGTGTTTTTTCTCATGCTCTCGGTCACCGCGACCCAGGGGGCGGGCATTTTTAGCACCCTCGGCTGGTACATGCTCACCGTGGCCTGTGCGCTGGCAGTTCACGCTCTGGTCGTCTTGCCACTGATTCTCCATTTTGTTGCCAAGCGAAACCCGTTCGAATTTGCCAAGGCGATGAGCCCTGCACTGCTCACCGCGTTTAGTTCGGCCTCGAGCAACGGCACCCTGCCGCTGACGCTCACCTGCGTCGAACAGCGGGCGAAGGTCAGCAACCGCGTCAGCTCGTTCGTCCTGCCGCTGGGCGCGACGATCAATATGGACGGCACCGCGCTCTACGAGGTCGTCGCCGTGCTGTTCATCGCCCAGATGAGCGGCGTCGATTTGTCGCTGAGCCAACAGATCCTCGTCGCTTTCACGGCACTGCTAGCGAGCATCGGAGCGGCAGGCATCCCCCACGCAGGGCTCGTGATGATGGTCATCATCTTGCAAGCCGTCGGCCTACCGACCGAGAGCCAGGGCCTGATCATCGCAGTCGACCGAGTGCTCGACATGTGCCGAACCGCAGTCAACGTCTGGAGCGACTCCTGCGGCTGTGCCGTCGTCAGCCGATTTGAAAAAGGAGAAGCAGCCCCGATCTGACAGAAGAACAGCCGCGATCTGACAGATCGCCGGAGTCCCCCCGCCACTTCAACACCTTGACGCCCGAACCCCACCGAGTAAACTCAACGCATTACAAACACATAAGAAAAATGGGCTCGTGGCGGAATTGGCAGACGCGCATGCTTGAGGGGCATGTGCCCGCAAGGGCGTGCTGGTTCGACTCCAGTCGGGCCCACTACTCCAAGCGATAATTATCAAAAACCAAAGCGAGCCGGCTCGTCCCCGAGCCCGGACCAGGAGTCCCGTTCAAAATGCTTAGCCAAGTTATGCAAGGCGCCATCAACGAGCAGATCAACAACGAGTTGCTCTCGTCGTACACCTATCTCTCGATGGCCGTCTGGTGTGAGCACAAGCAGTTTATCGGTTGTGCGCATTGGATGCGTCTGCAAAGCGAAGAAGAACGCATCCACGCGATGCGGCTGGTCGATTTCCTCTTGGCCCGCAATGGCAAGGTGGTCCTCCAGCCGATCGCTCAACCCGAGATTGATTTCGAATCGGTGGTGCAGGTATTCGACAAGGCCTTGGCACAAGAGCAGATCGTGACGCAGCAGATCGACGGGCTCTATGAGCTCGCGTTCAACGAAAAGGCGTTTGCCGCCCTGGTCGAGCTCGAATGGTTTATTACCGAGCAAGTGGAAGAAGAAAAGACGGCACGCGAGATCGTCCACAAGTTCCACATGGTCGAAGACGACTCGGCCGCGCTGCTAGACCTGGATCGCGAGTTGAGCCAACGCGCTCCCGAGGCCGCCGCTTCCAAGGCCTGAGGGGCCTAACATCGAGACCCGGCCTTTGATCGCGCCGAATCCGCCGTAGGCGTTCAGCTCAAGGAACAACAGCACACAGGCCGTCAGTAGCGACACCAACGCGATCAGCAGCAGCACCGTATAGATGTTCATCTGCGGCTTCTTCTTGAGAACGCTCGGGGCGCTAACCGACTCGAAGTTTGGTTGCGACATCATCGCCCTCCTGAATCTGCCCCTGTTGAAATCGACGAATAATCCGACCGACTGCACGGTCGGGTTCGGTGCGAAGAATCTCGGCTCGGCCCAGATAGCGATCGCCACGGAAAATCTCGATCGTCTGTTGCGGTTTGAGCCCATCGTCAGAGCCGATCGTAATTTCAATCAACTGGACCCCCGCCTGTCGGGTCGTCGCACTCACCAGCCCTCGCACACGCGGCACGGCAGCTTGAGGATCGTTGGCATCGATGCCGTTTTCATTCAGCAGCGAAGTGGCTTCGCCCAACTGCTGCGCCAACTGGACGTGACGCTCGTTGAGCATACTCAGCTTGCCAAGCAACTGATGAGACTCGTCGGTCGTGCGAATTGTGGTCGCAACGGCTTCGTCGCGGGCTTGCTGGTTTTCACGAATCTCCGCGCGAAGGACTTCCACTTCGGCAGTGAGCTTTTCATTATTCTGCTGCGTGGAAGCGACGGCCGCCGTACTGGCTCGCTGCTGCTGACGCAACTGGTCGAGATCGGTTTGAATGGTCGTATTCTGCGAAATCAGTGCAACGCGTTCGCTTTCTAGCTTACGTACCTCTTGTTGAGAGGCCTCGACCTCGGCAGACAGTTGACTCTCGAGACTGCGGTAACTGCTGGCGAGCTGCTCGTTCTTGTTGGTCGCTTCGCTCAATTGGGTGGTCAGCTTCTCTGCCTCAGCACGCCAATTGTGGTGGTTGGTGTAGACAGCCATCGAGATCGCCATCATGAAGATGGCGGCAACGGCAATGCTCACGATAAAAAATTTGCCAAGCAGATTCATCGAATCAAGTTCCTCAAAGCCAATTCCCCAATGGGACCAATTAGCCGACGCGCAAAACGGACGCAACTTTCTGACAGCACAAGAGCCGACAGCACAAGAGCCAAGCCCTACAACTGCAGTATAATCAGCACGCGAAAATGGTGTCAAACTTTCCACGGGCAAAACGGGCAAGCGGCGAGATTTGAGGCCGATTTTAACTATTCTGCTGCCTGACCGTGCCGCTAGCCAGGAAAACAGCCACAACCGGTACCGCAAGACCCTGGAGGCCCCGAGCCAGACAAAGAGGGGCCAGGCGCGGCCGTATGGCCGGCCGGCACACTCAGCAGCCTGGCAAGCTTCTCGCTGCCACAGGCCTCACACTGGGGCTGCTCCTCGCCCCGAACAAGGAGTTCCTGCTCACAGTCACATTTCTGGCACACAAACTCATAAAGGGGCATTTTGGGAATTTTCCTTCACTAATTCTGGCTTTCACCATTCGGGACGTCGCAAGATTTCCTGGGCGACGACCAGCTGCCGCATGCCTCCCGGCTTGTGCAGCAGTTTGATGACTTCCTCGGAAACGCTTAATTTCTGTTGTTGAGATGCGGCAGGATTCTCCTCACGCTTGAGATTCCCCAACTGATGGTCAAACTTTTGGTGCAGTCGCAATTCTAGCTTCTCGTCGGCAAGCCCTACTTCGTCGCCCAGCCGCTGGGCATGTTCGATCATTTGCTTTGAGCTGAGATGCGAAGCGACGTGCTCGGCAACGCCTTCTTGGCGCAAGTTGGCCGCGGGCTGCACCGATTCTAGTGGGAGAGGCTGTCGTTTTTGCCTAGACGGCTTGCCTTGAGCGCGACGAAGAAAGTCCTCGACTTCACTTCGTAATGCGTCCTCTTGATTGCCCTGCTCAACGACGAGCATCTCGGGCTCTTGTTCTTCAAGCCCCCTCTGCGGACGACGAGGCCGCTGCGGCTTGGGCGGATTTTTCTTTGCTTGCTCTCTCGCACTGACCCATTGGCCAATCGAGTAGAGAATAAAAACAATGAGGCCAAAGACCACCTGCCAAAAATCGGCCGCCAACAAGAGCGGAATGGAATCAATCGCAGGCACGTGCAAAGCACTCCTAGGGGATTTACAAAAACGATCTACTCACGCCGTGTGCTGCCCGAGCTGGCGATCGATTCTCGCATGTCGGTATCGGCCTGAACGTTTTTTAGCTTGTAGTAATCGAAAATCCCCAATCGACCGTTCGTAAAAGCATCGGCAATAGCCTTGGGAACTTCGGCCTCGGCTTCGACCAGACGGGCTCGATTTTCTTCCATTTTCGCGAAGTTTTCTTGCTCCTCCGAGACGGCCATCGCCCGGCGACCTTCTGCCTGAGCGCGAGCGACTCGCGTATCGGCCTCGGCCTGATCGGCTTGCAGCCGAGCACCAATGTTGTCGCCGACGTCGATGTCGGCAATATCGATCGACACGATTTCAAACGCCGTTTGCGAATCGAGCTTTCTCGCTAGCACGGCTTTGGAGATGGTATCGGGATTCTCCAAGGCATGGGCATGGGTATCCGACGAACCAATGGCACTGACAATCCCTTCGCCGACGCGGGCGACGATCGTTTCTTCGGTGGCCCCGCCGATCAGCTGGTCGAGATTGGCACGGACCGTCACTCGGGCCCTCACCTTGAGTTGGATTCCGTTTTTGGCAATTGCATCGAGGGTCGCGCGTTTTGAGTCCTTCGAGGGGCAATCGATCACGCGTGGGTACACGCTCGTTTGCACCGCCTCCAGGATATTCCTCCCAGCCAAGTCGATCGCGGTCGCTTGCTTGTAGTCAAGAGTGATGATTTTGGCCTTGCGTGCGGCGATCATCGAACGGATCACGAGTGGCACATTTCCGCCAGAGAGATAATGGGCTTCCAAGGCCTTGGTCGTGATTCCTTCGTCTTCGGTAATGCCTGCCTTCACGGCCATGATTTTGCTTCGCACGATCACCGCCGGATTGACTTTTCGAAGCGTCATCCGAATCAGATCGAAGATGCCAACCCGGGCTCCCGTCGTCGCAGCCTGAATCCACAGGCGGGCGTATTGGGCAAAAACCACAAAGAAGACGATCCCGGCGATAATCGCCGCAAAACCGAGCACTAACACGATTGTGGCCGTGTTGTCGGCAGCAAGCAGGGGGTGTTGGAGCTGCGCAGGCATCGAATCTCCGCTCTCGGGCATTGATGGTGGGTCGCTCGACGAGCGGTTTCCCTGCTCGCGTTGTAATGGCTAGGGCTTCCAAAAGCAAGCCAATGCAAGTTCAATCGCGGTGTTTCCTAGCCGCAACCTCTTGTGGCACGGCTCTCCGAGTCGTAATTCTCCACTCGGAGAGTGGAGCTACGATAGGGGATCGTCCAGCGATTCGAGTCCCAGTTCTTCGATCGGCCTGGAAAGCATTTCGCTCGGGTCGATCGTGGCTTGACGAGATTCTTCGTCATCGGCCTGTCGGACCACAACTCGGTTGGCCTTCACTTCGACCACGACGATGGCCTGCCCCACTTCGATGGCCGCACCTTGGCTCATCGCATCAATCAACTGGTCGTCGATCAAGACCGACCCGGAAGGCAACATCGTCGATTTGGCGATGCCGACACGGCCGACTAATTCTCGGCGAGGATCGTCAAACTGCGTTTCCTCCTCGGAGGGCAGTTCGCCAAGAAAAGCCTTCCCCATCGGAGTAAGTGGCCAGTACTTGAAGGCCAATGCCACGACCGACGGCACAGCAATCACGGTCATGACCAGGAAGGCCAGACCGGTCGTCGTATCGCGACGAAATGCGACGACGAGGCTCGCGACGATCGCAACCACGGAGAAAAAACTGAGAACGCCGCCCGAAGGGATGAAGACCTCGAGCACAAGGAGCGCGCATCCCAAGAGCAAGCAGAGGACGGCAAGGGTAAGTGGATCGAAGCCAAACATGCGTTTTTTCTTTCTGAGCGGTTAACGGTTAGAGTCAATCTCGGAAACATGCACTCGTGGGACACGCTTTGAAAGCCGAGGGATTGCAATCCCTCGGCTTTGCGCCGTCACCTCTATTTCGAAAGTTGTTCTCACTTAACGTTTCTTGCCGCTAGCCGCTAATCGCTCTTCTGACGACGACTCGATTCGCACGGGCCTCGACGACCACCAGGGGCGCGCCCTGATCGATCGGCTCGCCTTCGGCAATGACATCGAGAAGTTGATGATTAATCTCTGCCTTGCCGGTGGGACGTAGGTCGGTAGTCGCCTTGCCTCGTGCGCCAAGAAGCTCCGAGAAGTCGGCGAGCGATTCTCGCTGGTCGAGCGCGGCACGTTCTTCAGGCGTCGTAGGAGTCGGGATCATGTGGCTGAAAAGGGGTACGTAAGACAGGTAGCGGCGAGACACGAGCGCAAAACCGGCCACCCCCACTCCGGCAATTGCCACCATGGCGACCGATCGGGCTAGCTCTTCCATGTCGCTCTCACTGTGAGGACGAACAAAGGTGAGACTCGCCAAGACGACCGAGGCGATAATCATCGCCGCGCCGCCCAAACCAAAAATTCCAAAACCGGGAACGACAAAAACTTCCATCAAAATAAAACAGAGCCCCGCGACAAAGAGAATTACCTCGAGCCAGCCGGCTGTGCCGTTGAGGTACTGGCTCCAAAAGTAGAGCAGCAATCCCGTCGAACCGATAAAAGCACCGACCCCCATGCCGGGCGTCCGCAGTTCAAAATAGATGCCCGCAAAGCCCACCATCAGCAACAGCACCGCGAACTCGGGCGTGGCGAGGGCTTCGACCAGCTCGAGCGCCATGTTGGGTTTGACCGTCGGCGGGTCTTCCTGCAAACCGTAGAGCTGTTTGAGTTGGTCAAAGCTTTCGACCGTGTGCAGAGCAACGCCCAGCTCTTGCGCGCGTTTGCCGTCCATCGCCAAAGGCGCGTCGCCCTCCTGCACCGGCTGGCGCGGTTGCCAGTCGGCAGCGTTGGGTTCGGCGGTGGCTTCTTTGCTACTCATCAAACGTGTTTCGCCCGTGATCTTGTTATGATACTCGAGTAGCTCGATCTCGGGATGGACCATCGAGGCCAACAGCGACCAGCTTCGTCCCGACTGAAGTGCCAACGAATGCTGCATCGCGGCGATCGCGGCTTCGAGTTCCTCGGCTTGGGGCTGATCGGAACTCGCCCCGTATCCGAGTCGGGCCGAGGAGTGCATCACGAGTTGATCGCAAGCCAAGGCCACGAGTGCCGCGCCGCCGGTCGCCTCGGACGAAACGTAGCCGACCGTGCGCACCGAATTTGCGTCGAGCCCGGCCAATGTCGAGGCCAGCCGTAGACTTGCTTCCAGGTCGCCGCCCGAACTGTCGATCCGAAGCCCGATCCAATTCGATTGACGCTGCTGGGTAACCGTGCCGAGCAAAGTTTCCACTTGGCCGGCGAGCCGCGGGGTGATTTTTCCTTTCACGTCGATCATCACGGGCCGCCACTGATCGGCCAGCGCATCGTTTTCTTCCAGCAACTGAACCGGCACTTCGAGTGCCGTGGCTACGCCCTGCCGAGTCGTGGCCAGATATTTTACGAAGCCAAACTCTCGCCCTTCGCGGCCACTCCACTGGGCCATCGTGCCGCTGGGCACAAGCACTTTTTCTGCGATGATCTCGCGGCCCTGAGAAAATGCTTCGAGGTCGCTGCGGAGCACAAAATCGATCCCCTCTTCGGTCTCGACTTGCAAGACTTCCGTTGCGGCGTCGATCATGCCAACGGCCAGCGCGACGGGCATGGTCCGTTTTATCTCGGCAATTTCTTGGTAGGCGGCGACGACCGTCCTTCGAATCGTTCCCTCGGCCACCTCGTCGATGCCCGCTTCGCCGAGCAATGCTTCGGGGGCCATGATGATTTCTTCGCAAGCCATCGGCAGCAAAGTGCTGTGTCCTTGAATCGAACGGGGCACATAGGCGATCGTCTTGATGCCGGCCATCTTACGGCTACAGAGAAAACGAGCCAAGGCAAACGCACGTTCGAATTGAGAGCGCGTGGCGACCGACTCTTGGGCCATCGGAGGTTCAAGCTGCAGAACGAGCACCGGTCGGCGTTCATCTTGCCGCCGGCGAGCGGCGGCAAACAAACGGTCGCTAGTTCGCAAAAGGGTCGCTTGCAGGGCCTGATCGGCATTGCCAACCAGCGGCAAATGAACGCGAACCAATGCGACCCGGCCATCTGGCTCTTCGGCTTGGGCACCTGCGCAAGCCAGTGTGCTGATGAGCACGGCGAACCAAGCCAGCCTCGCAGTTTGCCTTGCGTGGGCGTCCGTGGAAAAAAATCCATGAAACGGCATGTGTGGCCTGCTGTTTTTGATGAAACTTGTCCTGTGGAGATACCACAATTATACAGCGCGATTTGCTTAGGGAAAGCTGCGCGGGAGGTCCGTCGTGGCCGACGGCGCTAACCGCTGCGGCCATTTCTCACTTTGCGCTGCCGTAGTGCGATCGGATGGCCAGCTTGAGCCCGCCTTCGGCGGTGATCTGGTAGCTCGGCTCGGTGGCCGTCATGTGGAGCGGTCCCGCGAGCTTCGCCTCGATGGTGCGGCAGGTGTCGATCTGGATCGTGACCGACCCCTTGATGTCGACTTCCATCGGGTGGTCTTGGTGGCCACGAATCTCGAGGGTTGCCCCGAAGAGAGCACACCTCTGGCCATCGACCACGAGCAGTTCCTTCAGTTCCAACTCAAATTTCTGAACTTGGCCCAAGGAATCGCCAAAGCCCATAATCTGCTCGGCCAGCTCGTGGGGAACTTCAATGCGCTCGCCGATAGAAATGGCCCGCTGGAGCAAAAACTTGGCCAACGGGTTGGGCAGGCCAAGCGTTTGGACGCTGTTGACGACGATCTCAAATTCGTCTTGCTGGGGAATTGTCCCCTGAGGGTCGGTGACCAAAAGCTGCTCGCCACGCCGCTCGACGAGATAACTTTTTCCTTCGACGATCTGAACTTTCAGTTGCGTAGGATCTGGGTTTTCGGGCGATCGGTAGCGGGAATGAGGAAACGAAACTCGAGCACGGCGTACTCTTCCGCCGGCGACCTCAAGGACTTCGATGAGCCGATCTTGCCGGCGCCGAACCGTGGCCGTGTCTTGGTTCGCCATCTGGCCCGACTGGACGATCGTCGTACTCACATCGAAGTCGATGGCCAGCTTTTGGCCCACCTGATCACCCACCTGAGCCGGTTGCTGGCGGAAGTTGACCAACTCCGGCTTAGCCCCCCAGCAAACCGAAGTCGTTCCTAGCAGCAGGCAGACGGCGACGAGAACGGGTGATTTTGTGAACACCGTGTAACCCTTGGAATGTGTGTGGCGGCAGATCATCGCAGGCTGCGAGGTGAGGTCAACCTTGATCTCGCTCGAAAAGCCAAGGGGTTGCAACCCCTTGGCTTTGACGCCAGCCCCTCATTTCGCCAGCATCGCATTCAGGCCCGCAAGTGCCACGGTCCAACGCACGTCGCTCGCCGTGTAGGTCTGCCACCAATCGTGCAAGCACTCGCTCGTCTCGGCTGGCAGATGCCAGCACTCCAGGGTTTGGCCGATGTCGGGCGCAGGCGACACGAGCTCGACCCTCTCAGCGGCAGCCAACACCAGCGGCAACGCAGCTAGACGGGCAACCAACTCAAGTCGGCTGCCCGGGATCGAATCGCTGAAACAGGGGAGATCGAAATTCAACTGTCCCAGCAACCAGCCCAGCCGTAAGACTTCCGACAGTTCGGCATGAGGATTGGCAAGCACCGCTTCGAACGTAACGCGGTTGCTTGGCAGGTGAGTCTGACCATGTCCGCCGACTAGCGGCGCGACGAGTACGATTTCGGCAGCGGGTGCCAAGAAAGAATTCTCGGCCACCAAGCGGCTCATTTCCCTCAAAAGCCCTGGCCCGCGGGCTTCCCACTGTTCACGAAGTGGCCGACCGCGTACGGCCAACTCTTCAACCAATTGCGGTCGTTCACCGAGCATCGCGGCTTCGAGATCGGCCACGCAGCCGGCCAGACGAACAACGGGCTCCCGCCCCAACGCGCCAGCACCACGCAACTTGTCGGCCGCCCGCTGGACCAACTGGCGATTGTTTTCATGCTCGGCAGCGAGACTCACCAGCAGCGGCAGCATCGATTCCGACGACCATCCCCACGCTTTTATTTCGCGTAGCAACTGATCAACGGCCGGCTGCAAGGCAGCGGCAAGCCGCGCATCGGCAATTGGCAAACCTTCTGCCATGCAGTGAGCCGCATAGAGACACGTGGCCGAGAAACTGGCTTTCCAACGTAATTGCATCAAACTGAATGTCCTGGGGTAATGAAACATCGTGCGCGCAGTGCTGGCATCGCGTCAAGGCAGGTCAGCAACGCCAAGGGATTGCAATCCCTTGGCTTTTCATGCGGGCCTGGGGGTCGCACATTTTCGCAACAAAACGGCCTGGGTGCGTGCGGCACTGCTTGCTATGATCCCCGCCCTCCAAGACGTGCTCCCTCCACGATTTGCGTCGAACCAACTACCGAAGGGTATTCCATGCAACGCTTTCTTAGCTGCTGTTTGTCACTCGCGCTGATCGCCAGTTTCGCTCAAGCACAGACCGCCGACAATGGAGCTCCCGTGGCTCAACCGCCAGGCCAGCTTGGCCAACCGTTGCAGGTCGATGCCCAGCCGGCCAATGTTCAACCGGGACTGGCCGCCCCTCCTTTCCAGCTCAGCCCGGTCGAACAACAGTTTGTCGACCAGATTCTGGAAATGTGGGAAGACTCGAGTTCAAAAATAAAAACCTTCGATTGCCGGTTTGAACGCTGGGAATACGATCCAGTGTTCGGACCCAGCGCCGACATTCCGATGATCAAAAGCCAAGGCCAGCTTACGTATTCCAAGCCGGACCAAGGCAGTTTTAAGATCGAAGAAATTTTTCGCTACAAGCCGAGCGATCCTCAGGCCCAGCCCCAGCCAGCGGATTGGGTATTGCAGAAGCACGAAGTTGGCGAGCATTGGGTCTGCGATGGCAAAGCGATCTTCGAGTACAAGCACGACAAAAAGCAACTCGTCGTTCAGCCTTTGCCTCCCGAGATGCGCGGCAAGGCAATTGTCGACGGCCCGCTGCCGTTCTTGTTTGGCGCCGAAGCGGAAAAACTAAAAAAACGCTATTGGATTCGTAGCCTTGAGGGAAACGCGGCCACGATTCGGCTGGAAGCCTATCCGCGAAACCAAAACGACCGAGCCAGCTACCAGCGTGTCGAGGTTATTTTGGATCGCAAGACGATGCACCCCTCAGCCATTCAGATTTACATGCCCAACGGCCAAAGTCGCGCCGTCTACATGTTCATCGAGCCGACGATCAACGGCAAACTCAATCAACTGTTCGGCAACATTTTCAATGCCCCCCGAACGCCGCTTGGATGGACGCGTGTGGTTAATCAACCGCCCCCAGGGCCAAGTCCTGGCCCGCAAGCCGTTAATTCGCAAGAGACGACGCAACGGTAAGAGAAGTACTCAACACTTCTCGGTACACTTCGGCCACGCCCGCTGCCATGGCTTGTGCCGAAAAACATTCCGCGTGGCGCTGGACTGCGTTTTCGCTAAGTTGGACGTAGTCGAGCTCGTCGCCTTGGATAATTTCTTCGATCGCACTGGCCAATTGGCTCACGCTAGCCGGCTCGACAAGCAGGCCGTTGTCGCGATGGACAATCGCCTCGGGCACCCCTTCGACGTGGCTCGCCACGACCGGCACCCCGGCCGCCATGGCTTCGAGGATGACCATCGGTAGGCCTTCGCCAAAAAGGCTTGGCAAGACCATGATATCCATCTGCTGAAGTTCGGCCGGCATGTCGCCGACAAAGCCGGTCCAAGTGATCGACGGGCCAATCCCCAGCCGCTCGACAAGCTCTTGGGTTTCGGCCTCGTACTCTGGCGTTTCAAACGGCCCCACGGCTCGCAGTCGTACGTCGATGCCGCGTGAGCGCAACATGGCGAGCGACTCGAGCAGAACCTCGATGCCTTTACGGGGCCGAAACAGAGCCGCGATGCCCAGCGTCCATGTGCCGCTTGGTCGTTGCCGCTTCGTAGGCGATTGGCTCGGCACGCCATTGGGCACATAGGTCACTCGCTCGGCGTCAAATCCTTGTTCTTGCATCAGCCGCTTCAGGCTGGGCGAAACGGCAATCAGTCGTGAAGCGTCGCGAATGCTCCAGCGTTCTAGCCGGGCGTTCACCCAATTCTGAATTGGTCGCGTCGAATCCTGCGCGGTCGGACTGTGGACATGGTAAACCAATGGCACCTGGGCCCGACGAGCTGCCAGGCTACCCACCCATACCGAGCGCGGCGTATGCGCGTGGACGAGTGCATAACCTTCTTGCCGAATAAGTTGCACCAACTTCTCGACACATCGCATGTCGAATCGCCAGCGCATGGGCGTGTTGTGCAGCGGGGCCTCTTGCGCGTGTCGCGCCAGCGGAAATCGATCGGGTTTGAGGCAAGCAAATCCGACTTCGAAACCGACTTGGGGTAGCTCTTGGGCAAGCAGATCCTGCACGCGCTCGGCGCCCGAATAGTGCTCGCCATTGATCACATGCAGCACGCGGCGCGTGGCCATCGCGAGGGGCACAACGGCATCGGGTGGATTGAGAGTTGCCGTATCAGCCATGAGAAATCAAGGGAACCAAAGTAGCCACGATGCGACGCATCGCCAGAGTCATCAGGTAGACAACCCTACATCGCAATTAAGAGAAATCAGGCCTAGCCAGAAGTCCTCGAAGGGACAGCTTCCTGCGGGTATCGATTGCAACGAGTGCAACGATCCTCCTGCTCAAACAGGAGGATTGCAAAGTGTGAGCCGCACGGCGCTAGCCGCGGGCCAGTCGCTGGGTAACGCTTTGCCTTCGCTACCCGACGCTAGCGCGTTGCGGCTCACATTAATCAACTTCTAGGCTTGAAGACGAGACTCGCAAGATTGTTGAAAAGCGATTGTCGAGCACCTAATCCGGCGCACTTGCTCAAGCAAACAACTCGCCAATCACCTTGCCGCCGCCCGCGATTTTCATCGGACGGCCGTTGCTTGCTTTGAAGTTTTTATCGAGCGAAATATCCATCGCCTGACAGACGGTCGCCATGAGGTCTTCCGAGCTGTAAGGCTCGCTCGTCACTTGGGTCCCGTCTTCGTTAGTTGCCCCGACCACCTTTCCGCCTTGGATGCCTCCGCCGCCAACGACCACACTCCAGCTTCGGGCCCAATGATCGCGGCCCGCATCGCCGTTGATCCGCGGTGTGCGGCCAAACTCGCCCATCCACAACAGGGTTGTATTTTCTAGTAGCCCTCGCATGGCAAGGTCGTCGACCAAGGCACTCATCGCTTGATCGACCTCGGGTAGTTTGGTTTCGAGACGCGCGGCACAATTTTGGTGCAAGTCCCAGCCGCCCAGGTTGACTTCGACAAACGGCACTCCTGTTTCGACCAGTCGACGCGCCATCAGGCAACTGCGGCCAAAACTGGTCTCGCCATACCACTCGCGATTTTGGGCCGACTCGTCCTGCACCTTGAACGCATCCATCTGGCTGCTGCTCAGCAGTGCCAGCGTACTCTGCAGCACCTTGGTATGTTCCACGGCCGCGGGGCCACGGTTTTCTCGGACGAAACGTCGCTCCAGCACGTCGAGCAATTTTACGCGATCCATCATGCGAGCTTCCTTGACATTCGCTTTGACGTTGCGCACCCGACCGTTCGAGTCGACCTGAAACGGAGCATACGCCATCCCCAGGAATCCGGGCCCCTGGCTCGCGCCGCCAATCGAGACAAACGGCGGAATCTCGAGTTCACGCCGCTTGCTTGCCAATTCATGGGCGACCACCGAGCCGTAGCTCGGGTGCTGCACATTCGGATTGGGCACAAAGCCGGTGTGCATGTAATATCGGCCCCGCTCGTGATCGGCTTCTCGGGTGCTCATCGAACGCACGATCGACAGCCGATGCATTTGCTGGGCGACCTTGGGCAGCAGCTCGGTAATTTGGCCTTCGCCCGAGGTGCTGATGGGCTTGAAATTGCCGCCCGTTGGTGTGCCGGGTTTCAGATCCCAGATATCGATGGTCGGCGGCCCGCCTCCCATCCACAAGAGAATGCACGATTTCTGATTGCTCTTGAGCGCCGCCGCTTGCGAGGTCAGCGCGTGGGTCAGCGACAGCGCCGGAGCGGCTAGTGTTGAAGCACCTGCAAGGTGCGTCAGGAAGTGGCGGCGGTTCATGCCGCGGGGGGTCGTTATGGGTTGCATGGCGTTTTTTCCTCCGGCGATCTGTCAGATCGCGGCTATTGACTGTCGCATGCGGCAATTGACTAGCGACTTCCACTCCTAATGCACCAAAATAAATTCGTTGCTGTTGAGCACCGCCCACCAAATGTCCTGTAACGTGCCAACAACGTCGCCCTGGCGCGAAGCGAGCAGCGCGTTGCAAACTTTCGTTTCTTCTTTCGAAGGTCGTCGAGCCAGGGCAGCGCGGTACAGATATCC
>JAADIN010000032.1 GCA_013151315.1 Planctomycetota bacterium
AACTTTTCGACATTTTTTCGCCATCGGTGCCCGGCACGCGGGCCGAGCTGTCGAGCACTTTGGATTTGGGGAGTACAAAGGTTTCGCCAAAGCGGTGATTGAAACTGCCGGCGATGTCTCGGCAAACCTCAATGTGCTGGACCTGATCTTCGCCGACAGGCACGGTGTCGCTATCGTAAGCCAAGATGTCGGCCGCCTGCAGCACGGGATAAGTAAAAAGCCCCACATCAGCTGAAAGGCCTTTGGCTTTTTTGTCTTTGTAGGCGTGGCACCGTTCGAGTAGTCCCATCGGTGTGCCGGTCATCAGGAGCCAGCAGAGTTCGCTCACCTCGGGCACGTCGGACTGGACAAACAGCACGGCCCGCTCGGGGTCGAGCCCTAGAGCGAGTAAGTCGATTGCCGCGTCGAGTGTGTACTCGGCCAACAATTCTTTATCTCGCACGGTGGTAAGCGCATGCAGATTGGCAATGAAGTAAAAGGCTTGGTCCGCATCTTGCAGTGCGATGTATTGGGTGATGGCACCGAAAAAGTTGCCCCAGTGGGGGCGGCCGGTCGGTTGGATGCCGCTGAGTACGCGCATGGTGGGGAGGCTTTAGGCTGTAGGTTTTAGGCTGGTAGGGTTAAGGTGCCGACGATTTCGTTGACGCTTGCGACTTTTGCTTCGGCGAGGGCGGCTGGTAGGGCGTCGAGGAGGGTTGTCGACGCGGTTGGATTATAAAAATTGACGGTTCCCAGTTGAACCGCCGAAGCTCCGGCGACGAAGAATTCCATGACGTCGTCGATCGTGGCGATGCCGCCGATGCCAATGAGGGGTACGTCGACAGCCTGAGCAGCTTGGTAGACGGCTCGTAGGGCGATCGGTTTGATGGCGGGGCCGCTGAGGCCGCCAATGACATTGCCGAGCATCGGTCGGCGGCGTCGCCAGTCGATGGCCATGCCTTGGCAGGTGTTGATGAGCGAAATGGCGTCTGCCCCGCCCTCGGTCGCTGCGACGGCCATCTCGGCGATGCTCGTCACGTTGGGGGTCAGTTTGGCGATAATCGGATGCCGGCACGCCTCGCGGCACGCAGCGACTAGGCGGCGGCACATCTGAGGATCGGTTCCAAAGTCGACTCCACCGCTCACGTTGGGGCAGGAGATATTTAATTCTATGGCGTCGACACCTTCTTCGGTATCGAGCTGGCGGGTCATCTCGACGAATTCTTCGTGGGTGCTGCCTGCAATACTCACAATCAGAGCGGTCGAGAGCCCGGCGAGGTAGGGCAGATGGTGCTGGAGGAAAGCATCGATGCCATCGTTGTCCAACCCGATCGAGTTGAGCATCCCCGAGGCAGTTTCGATCGTCCGCCAGGGAGCATTTCCGATGCGCGGCTGCTTGGTGATTGTTTTGGGAACGATGCCGCCCAGGCGCGAAAGGTCGACCATCGACTCCATTTCGCGGGCGTAACCAAAAGTGCCCGAGGCGACGAGGATCGGGTTGGCTAGTTTTAATCGACCGAGTTGGACCGAGAGGTTAGAATTCAAGTCACAACTCAAGGGGAGCGTCATTTAGGGTAGAAACTGCGAATGACCAATTGGACGGCCCAAGCCAAAGGATTGCAATCCCCCGGCCTTCGAAGTGCTGTCGAAGTCGGCGCAGACCGAGGGCGCAGCTCGCGGCCAAGTGCGAACTAAAATGCTCAGATGATCCCGCCGTGGACGCTATGGGGCGTCAAGTGCGATGGCTGGTCGAGAAACCAAATACGCTCCCACTCGTCGAGCATGGCGCGTAGGTTCTCCGACGTATAGATCAACTGTTGGGCACGCCGGGCTGGATCGGCCGAATAAATCGGCAGTAGACAGCCTGTTGTGCTCGCGAGCGAACAGAGAGTTACGACGGTTAAGAGCCACTTACGCATCAGCGCTGCTCCTCCTTGAGCCTCGAAACGGCCGCTTGGAGCCTGTGAGGGCCGGGGCGGTCGCTTCAGTACTGAGTTGTCGGTCAATTGAAAAGACTAGATTGAAAAGACGTTCGCGGCGGCAGATTCAGGCTACTGAACACTGCCTCCTGGTAGAAAAGGTTCTGGACGATAGCTATTTGGCCGTGCTGCGCCGAGAGCAGAATTTCAGCTCAGGCCCAACGAGCCACCTGCGGAGAGAATCGCACTATTTGGGGGCGGAAGATGAGCTGAAAATCCAAAAAAGAGCCAAAAATGGCAGTAGCGTTGGGTGCCGGCAGCAGTAGTGCTAGGTGCCGGCAGCAGTAGAATTAGGTGCCGGCCCCAGATTGGTAACCCGTTGCGGGGGAATAGGTTCCGTCGGAAGGGGGGCGTTGTTTGCGGGGCTTTGGACGGCAGCGGCTTCTTGGGCGGCTAGGCGGTCTAGCTCGCGGACCCGCTCTTCCATCTCTTTGCCAGGCTTGAAAGTGACGACGAACTTCTCTTCGACAAAGACTTTTTCGCCCGTGCGTGGATTTCTTGCCCTTCGGGCGGCACGCTTTTTCACCTCAAAAACGCCAAAATTCCGCAATTCAATGCGTTTGTCTTCGACCAGTGTGTCGACGATCGCATCGAAGGTCTTTTGGACAATTTCCTTTGTTTTGAGTTGGGTGAGACCGATCTCCTCGGAAATGGTCTTCACGATCTCTTTTTTGGTCACGACGAGGTCCTCTAGGAGAAGGATCGTAGCTCCGTTGGGGGTCAAGAAAAATGACCCAAACGGGGTGCCAGCCTCGCTCCAAGTGTAATCGTCGTAAGCATTAGTGTCAAGATTGGCATGTCGCGGGGTTGTCGCGACAGCGGCGTTTCGTATTGGAAGGGTGATTCAGACTGAAATCACACTGGCCTGCTGTTCGATGGTTTCGAGTTGGTAGAGCTTGCCTTTGCCGCTGCCAGGGCAGACTTCGCAGGTTTCCTCCCATGCTTGGGGGGTTCGTAGATTTGACTTCCAGAAGGGCCAAGTGCGGCACTGGCGGGGCCGGTGTTCGTAGACTTGGCATTTTCGCGTTTGATTGTCGAAAAAAACGCAGTCGCCGTTGCTGGCGTCTTCGATCAGGCTGCGGCGGATGCCGATAGGGCGGACGTACTGGGCTTCGAAATCTTCTGGCGAAACCCCCAGCAGGGCTGCCATCGCGTCGATTTCTGCTTGATTGACCCATACGTATCCCGGGGAGCCTGTGCAGCAGTCGCCACAGCCGGTGCACTTGAAACGCAGGCCGTCTTGATACCAAGGGGGTTCGTTTTTAGCCATGAGAGGAAAGTCAGCGAAGGGGTTGGGCGGCTAGGGCTTCGATGGCCGCTAGGGCCTGATCGATTTCTTTCGAGGTCGTTGCCCAGCCGGGACTGAGTCGGACGAGGCCGCCCGATCGGTCGGTACCTAGGGCGGCGTGCATTCTTGGAGCACAGTGGAGTCCCGCGCGACACTCGACCCCGCTCGTCGCATCCAAGCCGGCGGCGAACTCCTGAGGATCATAGCCATCGACATCGAAGCTCACAACGCTTGTGCGAGGCGGGGCGATGCCAGGACCGACGAGACGGACTCCTCGGATGCTCAAAAGGCCTTCGAGTAGCTGCTGGGTTCGCTGCCCGAGTTTCTTGTGGGTTTCGCTTTGCAGCGACTCGGCTGCTGCGGCAAGTCCGGCCAAGGCGGGTACGTTGAGATTGCCGGCCTCGAATTTTTCGGGCATCGCCTCGGGCTGCTCTTCCGTTTGGCTCTCGGTGCCAGTGCCGCCTTGCAGTAGCGGGCGTAACTGGTCGGTCAGCATTTTTCGTACATAAAGGATTCCCGTTCCTAGTGGCCCGAGCAG
>JAADIN010000173.1 GCA_013151315.1 Planctomycetota bacterium
GGATAGCCGGCCACGGCGATTCCTAGGTCGCTAAATTCGCGCCGGACGAAGGCGACCAGTTCGTTGGCGTACGAAAATCCGCCAGCCACGGGACGAAACTCGGTTTCGCCCTGAGGCGGATCGCCGCGTAGCGCGACCACGTTTTGTACGCCTCGCTTGCGAGCCTTGAGTAAATAGTCTTTCAACTGATCGGGCGTTCGGCCAACGCAAGTGAGATGCGTCGCCACAGGTAGGCCGTATTTCTCGTGGACGCCCGCAACGATGTCCAAGGTGCGGTCTTGTGTGGAGCCGCCCGCGCCGTAGGTGCAGGTGATGTAGTCGGGCTTGAATGCAACCAGTCGGTCGACGTGCTTGAACAGGCTGGTGATTCCAACCTCGGTCTTCGGTGGAAAAAGCTCGAAAGAAAGCCCGAATTTTCCTGAACCATATGCCTTGGCAAGCGTCATCTGCTATCGTTTCTGCAAAAGTTTAGTAGTCGGGTGGCCAGCCACCTCACTTTACGTGCTAGAAAGCGTTTCTGCAATGAAAAGCCCCCAATGAAAAGCCCCCTGAATACAGGACGATTGTAAAAGTCATAAAAACCGCCAAGGACGCCAAGAGCGCCAAGGAATGAAAAATAAGGGAAATCGGGAATATGGCTGTTTCAGTACCTATCTCTTTTGCTCCTTGGCGCTCTTGGCGAACTTGGCGGTTCAAAAAAGCGATTTTCAATCCTTCTGCCCCTGAATATTCGCATCGCCATTTCAAGCGAATCGGTTATAATCTGCCGTTCCTGAGCCTGACGGCATGGCAAGCTGGCCGTTCCCGTCGTCTCCTGGCTCTGGACCCTCGACCCCCAACTCTGGACTCCCCTCCGCTATGAGCCAAACCGAAATACCCCCTGCGATCCCCGATTCCTCTCACGATCGCTGGACCGATGTGACGCCGCAAGCTCTGTACGACAAATGTACCACCGTCGCTCGCAATCTCTGGTGGAGCTGGCATCCTGAAGTCGTCAACTTGTTTCGCGATCTCGATCCGGTCCGCTGGCGACAATTGGACCACAATCCGATTGCCCTGCTTTCGGAAATGACGCCCGATCAGTTGGCGCAGCGTGCCTCGGAGATGGTCCTTTATACACGAATCAACCAAGCTCACCGACGGCTCAAAGAATATCTTAGCAATACCCAAACGACCTGGGGTGCTCGCGAGGCGGGGGTCTTGGGCTCTAGTCCGGTCGCTTACTTCTCGGCCGAGTTTGGCATCCACGAGTCGGTCCCGATCTACTCGGGCGGCCTCGGGGTTTTGTCGGGCGACCACATCAAAAGCGCCAGCGGGCTGGGTGTCCCTCTCGTTGCGATCGGCCTGTTTTACGATCAAGGGTTTTTCAAGCAGCACTTGGATATCGACGGTTTTCAACATGAAGAATATCTCGATACCAAAGTCGAAAACTTGGCCATGGAGCCCGCCCGCGATCCGCAAGGCGAGCCGATCACCATCGCTATCGATACCCTCGACGGAAAACTTCAGGCCAAGGTCTGGCTGATGCGTGTCGGTCGGGTGCCGTTGTATCTGCTGGATTGCGACGTTGAAGGCAATCGGCCCGAAGATCGCGAGCTCACCTCGCGGCTCTATGGTGGCGATGTCCGAACACGTATTCGTCAAGAGTTGGTCCTGGGCGTCGGCGGGGTGAAAGCGTTGCGAGCCTTAGGCATCTTCCCCGGCGTCTTCCATCTTAACGAAGGCCATAGTGCCTTCGCGCCCCTGGAAGTCATTCGCCAGCGCATGCACGACGACGGCATGACGTTTGATGATGCGCTGCGAGAAGTCGCTCAGAAAACGGTCTTCACCACCCATACACCCGTCCCGGCAGGCCACGACCGGTTCGACGCGAATCTGGTTGAAGAGCATTTGGGGCCGCTTCGCCAGCAGCTCGGGATTTCGGGCGAACAGCTCATGGGCCTCGGTCGGGTCGAACCGCAAAACGAAAACGAATCGTTCTGCATGACGGTCATTGGTCTGAAGCTGTCGCGTCGTGCCAATGCGGTGAGTTCGCTGCACGGGCATGTTTCCCGCCGCATGTGGGCCCACCTTTGGCCTTGGCGTGTCGAAGAAGAAATTCCGATCGGGCACATCACCAACGGTGTCCACGTGCCCAGTTGGCTGGCGTATCCCATGCAATCGCTTTACGACAAGTACCTCGGTGCCAATTGGCAACAGACGATGGGCGACCCCAAGGTCTGGCAAAACATCTACAACGTCGACCCGGGCGAGCTTTGGGAAACGCACAATGCGCTCAAAAGTCGGCTCCTCGAATTTGTCCGCCGCCGCATGAGCCGCCAATGTCGCTATCGCAACGAAGACGAAAACGCGGTCGAAGCGGCTCGCAATGTGCTCGATCCCTCGGCTCTGACGATCGGCTTCGCACGTCGGTTCGCCACTTACAAGCGGGCCGACCTGTTCCTCAGAAACCTCGATCGATTTTCGGAGCTCATCAACGACTCAAATCGTCCGGTACAATTTATTTTCGCCGGCAAAGCGCATCCGGCCGACGAACCTGGCAAGAAACTGATCCAGCGGATTGCCAATCTTCGGCACGACCCTCAGTTTGCCGGTCGCATTGTCTTTATTGAAGACTACGACATCAACGTCGGTCGCCATCTTATCCAGGGCGTCGATGTTTGGCTCAACAATCCGCGTCGTCCGCTAGAAGCCTCGGGCACGAGTGGCCAAAAAGTCGTTCTCAACGGCGGCCTGAATTGTTCAGTCCTCGATGGCTGGTGGGCGGAGGCCTACAACGGCAAGAACGGTTTTGGCATCGGCCACGGCACCCAACATGCCGACGACGAAATTGGCGACCAGCGCGATGCTGAAGAGCTACTGCGTGTGCTGGGCGATGAAGTGATCCCACTATTCTACGACCGCGATGCTGATGGACTGCCGCTGGAATGGATCGACCGGATGACGAATTCGATTGCTACGCTGGCTGCGCGATTTAGTGCGCATCGCATGGTGATGGACTACGTCAAGCATTCGTACTTGGTTGCCGCCGGCGGGGTTAGCGCGAAGATGAACATGCCGTAAGCGAGGCTAGCTGGCTGCTTGCGGGGTTGCTTCGGGAGCTTCTTTTTCGGGCACCAAGCGAATTTCGACTCGACGGTGCAATGCTTTGGCGATGCGCCCAAGCATGGAGAGCGAGTGCCCCTGGTAGTCGGCACTTTCAAGCTGGGAGATTACGCTTTGCGTGGTGTTTACCGCATCGGCTAGCTGCTGCTGGGTCAAGTTTGCCGCAGCGCGCGCATCGTAGATCATTTGAGCGACCCGGCAATCTTCCGCCATTTGCTGCATTTCGGGATCGGTATTAGGATCGATTCCGCTGGTACGCATGAGGATGTCTACTGCGTCGGTTATTTTAGCCATCTCCGTCCTCCTCCTTGTAGCTGAAGCCGTGGGCTTCGGGGTTTGCCATGTACTTTTCGATACGAGCAGCTGCTCGGTCGATTTCTTGGCTCGGCACGGTTTTCTCTTTGGTCAGTCCACTAGTGCGTTCTTCATTTAGCAGTAGCGGTAGCCACAGTGTTTGAAGTAGTTTCGGCATTCGTGCTCGCTGAATAGGTCGAGCACTTGGC
>JAADIN010000204.1 GCA_013151315.1 Planctomycetota bacterium
GCTCGGCTGTCACCCCGGCTAGCGAGCCATCAAACTGGCTCCGAATCACCTCTGCGGTCCGCCCCGCCTCGCGGTCTTCGAGCAATTCGCCAACGCAAACAATGGGCGTCAAGCCGGCTGCCAGGGCAGCATGGGTTTTTCCGTTGACGTTCTCGTCAGTCTCGCCAAAAACGTGTCGCCGCTCGCTGTGCCCCAGAATGACATACTGGGCCCCGATATCGGTCAACATCGCCGCACTGATTTCACCAGTAAAAGCACCCTTGGGCTGGCAGCTCATATTCTGAGCCCCCAAGCCGACCGCTGCCTCGCCGAGGGCATCGCGAACCAGCGTCAAATAGATGCTCGGCGGGCAAACCAGAATCTCGACATCGGTCGCCTCAGCAGCACGCCCAGCAATATCGCGAGCCAAAGCGGCCGCGCTGCTGCTCTCCGTGTTCATCTTCCAGTTACCGGCTATCAAAGGCGTACGCATGGGGTCTGATTTCTCCTCAAAACCTATTCGATGAATGTTCTATTTAGTGTTTTGTCACAGCTTTTCGGGTTGGGTGCCACTGCTGGCTTGCCCAGCAGTGCCTGACCAGCGGTGTTGCACTGCTGGGCAAGCCAGCAGTGGCACCCGGTATTGTGGCAATCGGCTCTCCGCTTTCCCTCCTCAGTCTATCCGATCGCCTCGGCATGCGCATAGGAGCCCAGCACCGTTAACCGAGTTGCCTTCTTCTCGAGCGAAGCAATGGCTCGCTTGGCACGCAAGTCGCCAGCAT
The DNA here is from genome assembly GCA_013151315.1 of Planctomycetota bacterium. Classification (GTDB taxonomy): domain Bacteria; phylum Planctomycetota; class Planctomycetia; order Pirellulales; family Lacipirellulaceae; genus Bythopirellula. The sequence goes on from JAADIN010000204.1 coordinate 762, forward strand.
GTCCCTGGAATTCAACAAAGAACAGATATCGCCCCCGCTGCCCCGGCAGGGGAAACGATTCGATCCAAGTGAGATTCAGCTTGTGACGCTTGAAAATTCCCATCGAGTCGGCCAAGGCGCCCGGCTGATGGTCAAGCTCAAAGACCAGCGCCGTCTTGTCGTTGCCGGTCCGGCTGCCACTCTCCATGCCAATGACCGCAAATCGCGTGACATTGTCCGGATTGTCTTCGATGTTGCGGGCCAAGATCGAAAGCGAGTAGTTCGCCCCAGCCTGCTGGCTCGCAATGGCTGCTGTTTGTGGGTCCCGAGCTGCCTTTTGTGCCGCATCGGCCGTGCTGGCAACTTCCGAAAGCTGGGCATCAGGCAAATGCTTGCCGAGCCAATTGCGACACTGAGACAGCGGCTGCGCCTTACTGAGCACCCGTTTTATTTCGCCTCGAGTGCCGACGCCCAACAAACAGTGCCGGATGCGGAGCGGCACTTCGCCACAAATTTTCACGCTCGATCGGGCCAAACAATCGAGCGCATCCGTAACCCGGCCATCGGTCGAATTTTCGATTGGCACGAGACCATACTCTGAGTGCCCCCGCTCGACTTCCTCGAACACCGAGGCGATCGTCCCGACGGGCACCAACTCGGCCGTCTGCCCAAACCGCTCGATTGCCGCGAGGTGGCTAAAAGTATGCGTAGGACCCAGATAGGCCACGCGCGTACGATGACCAATGCCGCGACCGCCACTGAGCAGCTCTCGGAAAACGGCCCGAACCGAATCGTCTCGCAACGGCCCCTCGTTTTTATCGATCACACGCTTCAAGACCTCGGCGTCTTCGGCCGGCGGCAGAACATCGGGCTGCCCACGCCGAACAGCCAACTCGGCCCGCTGGTTGATAAGCGCAAGGATCTCACGATCCAGCTTTTCAAGCTGACGGATCGAAGGTCTCTTCTCAGGTTTCTTTTTCTTTGCCATAGCGAACCAGTATGCTCATCGATTGAAGGTTGGCCAAGGCAGGCCCATTGTGGCACGCCTCTCCGAGTCGTGTGATTTTACGGCACGCCTCGGAGAGGCGTGCTGCTCTGCCTCAACCCGACGCTAGCGCGTTGCGGCTCAATCCGTGCCCTTAACATATAAACTTGAAGACGCACCAGCTGCCATTGTGGCACCAATCCACCGAGCAGCCCACACCAAGCAGACCCGCCCGCTGCCAATATGGCAGCATTCCGATTTTGGCAGCCTCCCTGACGAACCTCAAATCAACACGCAACACCATACTATATAACGACTTACAACGCCACACCAGCCGAGGCAATTCGTGGCACGATCTTTGCTTTTTAGGACCGCACACCCCCAATCAAAGCTCACCCACTTATCAAAGAAACTATAGACAGGAGAACAGCACCATGGCTGCAGGCGAAAAAATCATCGGCATCGACTTAGGCACCACCAACTCGGTCGTCGCCGTCATGGAAGGTAAAGAGGCGAAGGTGATTCCCAATCCCGAGGGAAATCGCCTCACCCCGAGCGTCGTCGCATTCACCGACAAGGGCGAAGTGCTCGTCGGCGAGCCGGCCCGACGCCAGGCAGTCACCAACCCTGCAAAGACCGTCTCCTCGGTCAAGCGTTTCATGGGCCGACGCCACAACGAAGTCGCCTCCGAAGAAAAAATCGTCCCCTACGAAATCGTTGGTGGCGAAGAAGACTACGTGAAAATCAAAGCGGGCGACCAAGAGCTCACCCCGTCGGAGATTTCCGCCAAAACGCTCCGCAAACTCAAAGAGTCGGCTGAGGCTTATTTGGGGCACACTGTGAACAAAGCCGTCATCACCGTGCCGGCCTATTTTAACGATGCCCAACGCCAGGCGACCAAAGACGCCGGGCAAATCGCCGGGCTCGAAGTTGCTCGGATCATCAACGAACCGACTGCCGCTTCGTTGGCCTACGGCCTCGACAAAAAAGCTCAAGAGCGAATCTGTGTCTTCGACCTCGGCGGCGGAACTTTTGACGTTTCCATCCTCGAAGTTGCAGACGGTGTCTTCCGCGTCATTGCCACCAACGGCGACACCCACCTTGGCGGCGACGATTTCGATCAAGCCCTCATCAACTACGTCGCTGACGAATTCCAAAAAGAGCAAGGTATCGATCTGCGCAGCGACCAGATGGCCCTCCAGCGTCTACAAGAAGCTTGCGAAAAAGCCAAGAAGGAGCTCAGCTCGGCCCAATCGACCGACATCAATCTCCCCTTCATCACCGCTGATGCCAGTGGTCCCAAGCATTTGCAGATCAGCATTTCTCGAGCCCAGTTCGAGCAATTGGTCGACGATCTCATTGAGCGCGTGCGTGGCCCGGTCGTTAAAGCGATGGAAGATGCCAAGCTCAAATCGGGCGAAATCGACGAAGTCGTCCTCGTCGGCGGCTCGACGCGAATTCCCAAAGTGCAAGAGCTCGTAAATTTTCGGCAAAGAGCCCCACAAGGGCGTCAATCCCGACGAAGTCGTTGCCATCGGTGCCGCGATCCAGGGCGGCGTCCTCTCGGGCGATGTCCAGGACATTTTGTTGCTCGACGTGACCCCGCTGTCGCTCGGTATCGAAACCCTCGGCGGCGTGATGACCAAACTGGTCGAACGCAACACGACCATCCCGACCGAACGCAAGCAGGTTTTCAGCACGGCCGACGACAACCAATCGGCCGTCACGGTTCGCGTCTTCCAAGGCGAGCGTGAAATGTGCGCCGACAACCGGCTGCTAGGCCAGTTCAATCTCGACGGCCTCCCGCCCGCACCGCGCGGCGTGCCTCAAATCGAAGTCAAATTCGACCTCGACGCGAACGGCATCCTCAACGTGGCGGCCAAAGATCTGGGCACCGGCAAAGAGCAAACCGTAAAGATCGAGCAATCGAGCGGTCTTAGCGAAGAAGAGATCGAGAAAATGCAAAAAGACGGTGCCGCTCACGCCGAAGAAGACAAGAAAAAACGGGGGCTGATCGAAGCCCGCAACGAGGCCGATTCTCTCTGCTACAAGTTAGAGAAATTGGTCAAAGAGCAAGGCGAAAACCTCGCCGACGCCGACAAAGAGGCCCTCGAAGCCGCGATCGCTAAAGTTCGCACCGCCGCTGAAGGCGAAGACGCCGAAGCGATCAAAACCGCAATCGACGAACT
>JAADIN010000019.1:0-2614 GCA_013151315.1 Planctomycetota bacterium
GGCGTGCTGATCTCGAGCCTCATGATTGGTTCGAGCAGCACCGTGCCTGCCTTGCGCAAGCCGGCGTCGAGCGCTAGGTTGGCGGCGGTGCGGAAGGCGATTTCGGTCGAGTCGGTCTCGTGCATGTCGCCGCTGAGCAGGGTCGCTTTGATTCGCATGAGCGGAAAACCGAGTACGCCGCCGCCCTCGCCTGCGACCTCGAGCTCTTCGAGCACGGTGGTCAGCATTTCGTTCGGCAGGCCATGGTCGAGCGAATTGCTGATCATCACGCCGCCGCCGCGGGTCTCGAAAGGCTCGACCTTCAAGCGAACTTTTGCCGTGTGCTGCACGCCGTTGATCAGGCGATTGCATTCGCCCGCAACCTCAACGCAATTCTGAATCGTTTCGCGGTAGCTGACGCGCGGGTTGTGAACTTTGACGTTGAGCTTGAAATCGCGTTCGAGCCGATGTTGGATTACTTCCAAATGCAGCTCGCCCATGCCGCTGATGAGGGTTTGGCCCGTTTCTTCGTTTTCGTTGGCCGTGAAGGTCGGGTCTTGCTTGCGGAGCATGTCGAGGGCGTCGGCCAGTTTTTTCTTGTCGGCCGTACTCTCCGGCTCGATCGCCATCGAAATGACCGTGTCGGGAAATTCGATCGACTCGAGCAAGATCGGCGCACGGGTGTCGCAAAGCGTGTCTCCGGTGACCGAATCGCGGAGGCCGATAACGCCAACGATGTCGCCGGCCTGCGCCTCTTGAAGCTGCTCCTCTTTTTTGCTGGCATGAATTTGCCAAAGTTGGGCGACGTTTTCTTTTTTGTCGCGTGCCGGGTTCAGCACTCGGCTATTTCCCTTGAGCTTGCCGGAGTAGATTCGCACCCAACTGAGGTCGCCCGTCTTGTAGGGCAAGATTTTGAAGACCAAGCCGCAAAAAGGCTCGTCCGGATCCGGCTTGCGCGACACGCGCAGCGGCTCTTCGCCCTCTCCGCTTTCTGCTTTCCGCTTTCCGCTTTTCTTCGCCCCTTTTCCGAGGGGATCGAGTCCCTCGACCGGCGGCATCTCTTGTGGATTGGGAAGATAAGCCGAGACTGCATCCAGTAGGGGTTGTACCCCCACGCCGTGGAGGGCCGAGCCGCACAGGACGGGTTGGATTTGCTGATGAACGGTCGCTTCGCGGACGACTCGATGGATGAGCGCCGACGGGATTGGCTCCTCGGCCAAGGCGAGCTCCATCAGTTCGTCGCTGTAGTTGGAGAGCTCTCCGACCAGCAGTTCTCGCCACAAGGCGGCCGAGTCGGACATCTCGTCAGGAATGGACTCGGTGCGAACTTCCCGACCGAGTTTTCCTTCGGGAAAGACGAGCATCTTCATGTCGACAAGATCGATGATGGCGCGAAAAGGATCGTCGACGTGGGCCGGGCCGAGGCCGACGGGGATTTGCAGTACGACGGGCGAAGCGTCGAGCCGATCTTTAATTTCAGCAAAGACGGCCTCGAAGTCGGCCCCTTCGCGATCGAGCTTGTTGATAAAAGCGATTCGCGGGACTTGATACTTGTTGGCCTGCCGCCAAACGGTTTCGCTTTGGGCTTCGACCCCTTCGCGGGCACTGAAGACGATCACTGCGCCGTCGAGCACGCGCAGGCTTCGCTCGACTTCGGCGGTAAAATCGACATGGCCCGGCGTGTCGATGAGATTGATCTGGACATCTTTCCAGGGAAACGCGACGCAGGCGGAATAGATCGTGATTCCGCGTTCGGCCTCCTCGGCATCGTCGTCGGTGGTGGTGGTGCCCCGATCGACTTCGCCGGCCCGATGCTTCGCGCCACTGACATAGAGCATCCGCTCGGTGACGGTGGTCTTGCCGGCATCGATGTGGGCAATGATGCCAATGTTGCGGAGTTTAGCGAGGTTGGTGGGCATCAGGGTTCTTCAAGATCAAAAGATTTGCCCGCGAAACACGCGAAAAGACGCGAAAGAAAAAAGGGAACCCCTCAGCCAAGTGGAGTAGAAATAGCCACGAAAAACCCTTTCTTTATCTGTGTTCATCCGTGTTCATCTGTGGCTAATTTACTGCTTTCGGCTGAAGTCTTGCGAATTTTCTTTTTCGCGTTCTTTCGCGTGTTTCGCGGGGGCCTTCCTCAGCGCAGAAAAAAAGCCAGGGGTCGCGGACTTGGGTGCCACCGACACCCAAGTCCCCAACCCCCAGCCCCTTTGGTATTACCACGCGAAATGGGCGAACGCTTTGTTGGCATCGGCCATGCGGTGGACATTGTCTCGGCGAGTCATGGCGGCCCCTTCGCGCTTGAAGGCCGAGCCCAGTTCGTCGGCCAATTTCTGAGCCGTGGGTCGCCCCTTCTTGTCGTGAATCGCAGTCAATATCCAGCGGAAAGACAACGATTGCTGGCGAACGCGGTTCACTTGCATCGGCACTTGATAGGTCGATCCGCCGACCCGCTTGGAACGGACTTCGATGCCTGGCTTGACGTTTTCGATCGCCTGATTGAAAACCTCGATCGGCTCTTCCTCAGGAATGCGCTCTTTGAGGATGTCGAGGGCGTCGTAAAACACCTTTTGGGCAGTGCTTTTCTTGCCGTCCGACATCAGACAGTTGATGAACTTGCTCGCCAACAAAGACC
>JAADIN010000019.1:2621-3535 GCA_013151315.1 Planctomycetota bacterium
ATAACGAGGGTCGGGCTTGAGCTGTTTGCGACTGGCGGTAATTCGGGCCATGAATATCTAAGGGGTTAGGATTTAGGATTTAGGATCTAGGAAAGATCAATGCGAGCTAGTTACTAACTCTTAGATCCTGAATCCTAGTTCCTCTTTTCTAGATTTTTTTCGCGCCATAGCGGCTTCGAGACTGTTTTCGACCTTCGACGCCCAGGGTGTCGAGTGCTCCGCGGACGACTTGGTATCTTACGCCCGGGAGATCACGTACTCGACCGCCACGTACGAGCACGATGCTGTGCTCTTGCAGGGTGTGGCCTTCGCCCGGGATATAGACGGTCACTTCTTTCCCATTGGAAAGCCGGACACGGGTGATTTTTCGCAAAGCCGAGTTCGGCTTCTTGGGGGTCATGGTCCGAACCTGCAGGCAGACGCCCCGCTTTTGTGGACATCGGTCCAGCACGGGCGCCTTGCTAAACTTGCGTTTCGCCTTGCGGTTCTTCTTGACGAGTTGGTTGATCGTAGGCATAGAAAATCGTTTCTGATCTCGTTGACCTATATTGAACCAATCAATCTACCGCGCCGAGCGGAGGTGTCAACCGCTAGTGCGTTAGGGGATTAGCCGTTGTTTAGTAAAAATTGCGGGCTACTTAAAGCAACCCTGGGTTGGCCTCGTCGGGGCGGGGCGTTTCGGGCTCCTCGCTGCTGGGAGGCATTGGCTCGGAAACGTCCGGGACCGATGCTTCGGCAACCGGAGGCGTCTCGGCTGGGGTCGTGGCGCCCAACAGGGCGTCCAAACTGCTGGCAACCGCCGGTTCGATCGCCAGCGGGGCAGCCCCTTCGCCATTGCTCTCGCTCGGTCCGCCAGTTTCTTGAGCCTGCAGGGCCGACTCCAAGAGCGGGAAGGAGCGTTCGAGGACCCGTTC
>JAADIN010000054.1 GCA_013151315.1 Planctomycetota bacterium
CGGGAAGCGGAATCCTCGAACTGGTGGCCAGTACCATGGCCCTGAATCAAGGACGCCTCTTTCGGACGCTGAATTTCGAGACCCCCGACCCACAGGCAGCGCTGGCCATTACCACCGACGATCAGCAGCCCTCAGGCGACAGCTTTTTGAAGCTAAGCGTCACTCCGCAGGCCCAAGCGGTGGCGGTAGTCGTAACGCGGGGCGACTGAATAACCTCGATTTACTCGTTCTGAGTTGGTTGGTAGCCGGAGGCGCACGGCTGGTAGCCGGAGGCGCACCCGCCTCCGGACTCTCCGGACTCTCCGGACTCTCCGGACTCTCCGGACCGCGTGGCGGTCCGGCTACCCGCGTCGCAGACCGCTTGACACCTCAATTTCCGGTCGCTATCGTGGCTAGATTGCAGATCGCTTCCGATTGGCATTTCGGCCCTTCCGGGCGATCTCAAAAAACTGATGCTATAACGTGTGGAACCCCTCGTGCCGCGAGACACGACACCTTCCCGTCCGACAATTTGACAATTCGATTTGCCCAGCGGCGGGCGACATAAGCCGCAGAGAGACCCCCTCATGAACCCTAGTGAAGTGCTGAGAATCGTTGATGCCATTCATCGCGACAAGAACATCGAAAAAGAAATCGTGTTCGAGGGGATTGAGGCTGCGCTGATCTCTGCCCAAAAAGCACTATGGCGAAGAGGCTGAAATCGAAGTTCGAATCGATCGCGACCAGGGAACCATCACCGCCTCCTGCGATGGCGAGCCGCTCGACTCCGAAGAAACCGTCGGCCGTATCGGCGCTCAAACTGCCAAGCAGGTGATGATTCAGAAGATCCGCGAAGCCGAGCGGGATGCGCTGCACGACGAGTACAGCGAGCTGATCGGCGAAATGGTCAGCGGCATTATTCAGCGATACGAAGGCGGCGCCGCAACCGTCTCGCTGACCAACGTCGAAGCCATTCTGCCTCGTAGCGAACAGATTCCTGGCGAAACCCATCACGTCAACGAGCGAGTAAGAACAACCGTTTTCGAGGTGCGAAAATCGGGAAGTCGCGTCAAAGTGATCCTCAGTCGAGCCCGACCTCAACTCGTTCAACGTCTGTTCGAGCAAGAGATTCCCGAAATTATCGATGGAGTCATCGAAGTGCGCGCCATGTCGCGAGAGCCCGGCTACCGCTCGAAGGTCGCGGTCAGCAGTAGCGACCAGCGGGTCGATTGCGTCGGTGCCTGCGTCGGCGTCCGTGGCAACCGCATCAAAAACATTGTCGACGAACTGGCCGGCGAACGTATCGACATCGTCCGCTGGGACGACAACCTCGAAATTTTCATTCCCAACGCCCTTCAGCCGGCCCGAAGTCGAGCAGGTCATCCTCTGCAAGATGCTCGGCCGAGCGATTGTGCTCGTGCGAGAAGATCAGTTGTCGCTAGCCATTGGCCGACGGGGCCAAAATGTCCGACTGGCGAGCAAGCTCTCCGGCTGGGACATCGAGATCATGACTCAAGAAGAGTTGGCCGAGTCGATCGATCGGGCCGTTCAAGGTTTCAGTGTCATCGATGGCATCGAAACCGAGCTCGCTGAACGATTGGTCGAAGAAGGTTTCCTCAGCTACGATGATCTGACGATCATCGAGCCCGATGCGCTGATGGAGATGGGCGGATTGACCGCCGAGCAGGTCGATCATGTCGTCGAGCAGGCCGAAGCTCAAGCTGAAGAGGCGGAAACCGCCGCGAAGGAAGCACGCCGCCAGAAGCGCGAGCAAGACCGCCAAGCTGCCATTCAAGCAGATATCGACGCCAAGGAAGCCGCGAAGGAAGCAGCCAACGCTGAAAAAGAGGCTGCTGAAGCTGAACTGAGCGAAGAATCACCGACTTCACCTGAAGAAGCGGAAGCGGGAGAGACCGAGGAAAGTGTTGACGACTCTGGCACCGTAAAAGAGAAAGAAGGCGGTTCCGAGGAAGTGGCAGCAGTCCAAGATCAAGATACACCCGAAGAAAGCAACACCGAAGAAAGCAACACCGACGAAAGCAACACCGACGAAAGCAAGACCGACGAAAGCAAGACCGAAGTACCCGCCGGACCGTCCGGCGAGGGTTCCGAATAGTTGGTGCCCTGTGATAATTGTCCAAACTAGGTTTGTCCAAATTGGCGCAGCTGTTGGAGGACGTTAGTTATGGTTTCCTAAGTGATCAAAAGAACCGCGAGCAAGCGCCCCCGTCCCGTAGAACTAATTTTTTATTCGACCATTAGCGCCGACTCGCACGGAGAAATTTGTCTTGGCCATCCGCATATACGCATTAGCTAAGGAACTGAAGGTTGACAGCAAGGAACTGGTCGATATCTGCGCCAATGCAGGCATCACCGGCAAAGGTTCTGCGCTGGCAAGTCTTTCTGACGAAGAAGCGGAGAAGCTTCGCAGTCACATGTCGGGTTCAACCGGAGGGCCGCCTTCTGGAGCCAGTGCTTCAGGAACCCGTGCTTCTGGAACCCGTTCTCCCAAAGCAAATTCAGGCCCGATAGCACCTGAGCGCCCAAGCAAACCGGCAGCCTCCGAGGGCAAGATGCCGGTCATCAGTGCGCCTCGCTCCGCAGGTCCTCTCGCGGGAATTCGCAAGCCAAAAGCTCTCCCGCCAGAAGCCGTCGAATCCGTCGAGCCAACCCCTGCCACGCCAAGCGAGCCCCCCAGTCAAGAAGACCAAGGCAAGCCAGAAGTCCAAGAGCCTCGCTCACCCGGCCCTCTGGCCCGCGTGATGAAGCGTGAAGACTATATCGGCCCAGGCAACGCTTCGGGCAAGCTTCGCAACATCGGAGGCTCGACTCCTTCGAACGGGGGCTCAAAACCGACCAACGGGGGAGGCCAACGTGGCCGACCAGGCATCAAGTTTGCGCCAATCCCCGCCAGTGGACAGCCGGCACCCAAAGCAAGTTCCAAGACCGAGGAGCCGACCCAAAAGCCAGATATGAAGCTCCCGGCCGATGCGCTCCGGGCAGGCAAAGGGGGAGTAAAACCTCTCTCCGCCCATTTGCGTCGTCATGAAGAATCACTTGAATCGGCGAAGCAGAAGGAAGCCGCAGGGAAAGAAACCAAAGGAAAACGCGGTACGTCCAAGACGCCCATGCTCGGGGGCCGCGAGCAACGCCAACTCGGCCGACAGCGCCAACCGCAAAGACGCGGCTCGATGGACGGTCGGCCTCGCCGATTCCGTCGGACTCGCCGGTCGGGCGTGAACTCTGCCGCACCACGAAAAAACAAAATTTCGTTGCAGCTTCCTTGCACGGTTCGAGAACTTTCCGAAGCGGCCGGCGTTCAGGCGAACCAAATCTTGCGGATCCTGATGGAAGAGGGCGTGATGACCACCATCGCCGCCCAGATGGACCCCGAATTGACCGAGTTGGTCGCCGCCGAGCTCGACTTCGACATCGTGCTCAAGGAAGCCGTCAGCTTTGAGGATCAACTGATCACGGGAATTCTTGAGCAACAAGACGCCGAGGAAGATCTTGTCCCTCGGCCGCCCGTGATTACCTTCCTTGGACACGTCGACCACGGCAAGACTTCGCTCCTCGATCGCATCATCGATACCGATGTGGTCAGCGGCGAAAGTGGCGGCATCACGCAACACATTCGCGCCTACGCAGTCGACCGAGAGGGTCAGCAAATTTCCTTCGTCGATACGCCTGGTCACGAAGCCTTTACCGAGATGCGAGCCCGAGGGGCGAATGTCACCGACATCGCCGTTTTGGTCGTCGCCGCCGACGACGGCATCATGCCTCAAACCGAGGAAGCCATCAGCCACGCGCGGGCTGCCGAAGTTCCTATCGTCGTCGCTCTCAACAAAACCGATCTCCCGGGCGTCGATATCAATCGGGCCATGCAAGGACTCGCGGCAAACGAGTTGCTGCCCAGCGAATGGGGCGGTGAAGTCGAGGTCATCAAAACCAGCGCCATCACGGGCGATGGCATCGACGATTTGCTCGAGACACTACTTACCGTCGCTGAGTTGCACGAATATAAAGCCAATCCCAACCGACCTGCGATCGGCACCTGTCTCGAAGCCCAACAAGAGACGGGTCGTGGCATCGTCGCAAAAGTCCTCGTGCAAAATGGCACGCTCCGAGTCGGCGACGTGATTGTTTGCGGCCAAGCCTACGGACGTGTGAAGGCCTTGTACGAAACCTTGCACCCCGACCGTCGCCTCGAAGAGGCCGGCCCCAGTACTCCGGTCAATCTCACGGGTTTGAATATAGCCCCCGGCGCGGGCGACCATTTTTATGTTTTAGACGACATTGCCGATGCACGCACCATCGCCGAGTCGCGCTCCGACACCGAGCGAGAAAGCACCCTCGGCGTCGGCATCCAGCAGCATGTGACGCTAGAAAATTTGTTCGAACGACTCGATGGTGCCGACGAAGTGCAAACGCTCAATCTCATTTTGCGAGCCGATGTCCGTGGATCGATCGAAGCGATTCAAAAGGAACTCCAAAAACTCGATCATCCGGAAGTCAAAATCAAGCTTCTCCAGGCCACGGTCGGAGGCATTACCGAGGCCGACGTCACCCTGGCCGATGCTTCCGACGCGATTATCCTTGGCTTCAATGTCGTTGCCGACGAAAGCGCTCGAATGCTTGCCGATGCACGAGGCGTGCAAATCAAACGTTACCAAATCATTTACAAAATCACCGAAGACTTGAAGGCGGCCCTCGAAGGTTTGCTCACCCCCGAACAACGCGAAATCGATCTTGGTCGGGCCCTCGTGCAGCAGACCTTCAAAATCAGTCGCGTCGGCACGATCGCCGGCTGCCGGGTGCTCGCCGGCACGATCGAGCGCAACAGTCGGGCGCGGGTGATTCGCGACAACACGATTCTCGGAGACTACCCGATCGACACCCTTCGACGCGAAAAAGACGACTCGAAGGAAGTGCGCGAAGGCATGGAGTGCGGCATCAAGCTCTCCGGATTCAACGACGTGAAAGAGGGCGACATCTTTGAAGTCTACCGGATCGATGAAGTCGGACGCACCTTCGACGAGACGGTAAACCAGTAGATTCAGATGAATCCGCGGGGAATGAGGTCACTCGATCGGTCGGCTAAGCTTTTTGGCACGTTCCGTCCTGGCGGACGGCGTTAACTACTTTTTGGAAAAGATTCAGCGGCAGCGATGACTTCACGACGCGTACAAAAGGCAGCCGAGGCGATTCGCGAAGTGGTCAGCATGGCCATTCTCGCCGATCTGAAGGACCCTCGCGTCGAAGGGGTCACGGTCACCTTTGTCGAAGTTTCCCCCGACATGCGGTCGGCCAAAGTCCATGTTTCGATCATGGGCGACGAGACGGCCCAAAAGCTCTGCCTACAGGGCCTGACCAGTTCGGCCGGATTTTTGCAACAAAAAATCGCCCGCCGAATCGACACCCGCTACACACCTCGCATCAGCTTTGTGATCGACATGGGCGTGAAAAAATCGATTGCCCTAGCCAAGATGCTCCACGACCTGTTGCCTGACGAAATACCGCCTGACGAACCCGCGGGGCCGACCGTCGATTAAGATTATGATTATGATTATGAAAAAAGAGCTGCCCTAGCCCCCAGTTCCTCACCCCCAGATCCTCTTTCCTCAAACCGAGACTCCCGCCGATGGCGAGCAATAACCGCGCAGCACTGATCAACAAGGTCCTGAAGGTCGCGAAGCGACACTTCAAGCCTGTCGAAACCGAGAAAAACCGTACTCTACTCGAGCACCTGCTGTATGCATGTTGCTTAGAAGCTTCGCTGTACGATGCCGCGGACAAGGTCTTTGAGGATCTCTCGCAGCAGTTCTACGATTGGAACGAAGTGCGCGTGACTTCGGTCCGCGAGCTCGCCACAATCATGAAGCCTCTGAATGATCCGATCGAGGCGGCAAAACGTCTCAAGCGGGTTCTGCAAAGCGTGTTCGAGACGCACTACTCGTTCGACTTGGAATCGCTGAAAAAGCAAAATATCGGTCAAACCACCAAGCAAATGGACCAGTACAACGGATCGACCGGGTTTACGGTTTCCTACGTAACGCAACATGCCCTCGGCGGGCACTCGATTCCCATCAACCGTGGCCTGCTCGAAGCGATGCGAGTGGTCGGCGTAGTCTCCGACGTCGAAGCCAAGAAGGGCCGCGTCCCAGGACTCGAGCGCGTCGTTGCCAAGAATAAGGGCATCGAACTCGGGACTTTGCTCCACCAGATCGGCGTGGAGTTGCAGCGTAGCCCTTATGGACCAACGATTCGCAAGCTGCTTTTAGAAATCGACTCTGGCTGCAAAGATCGCTTACCAAAACGGGCCAACAGAAAGGCCGAAGAAGAAGCGAGGGAAGCCGAGTTCGCAAGAAAAGCAAAAGCCGTGGCCGAAGCAAAAGCGGCCGCAAGACTCAAGGCCGATACCGCCAAGAAAGAGGCGGCAGCCGCAGCGGCAGAGGCCGTAGCGGCCAAGAAGAAGCCCGCCAAGCCCGTGATATCGCCCCCCAAGGCAACGCCAAAGAAAAATCCGGTCAAGAAGAAAGCTGTCACAAAAGGTACCGTCAAGAAGAAGGCTGTCACAAAAAAGGCGGTGACGAAGAAAGTCGCCAAGAAAGAGCCCGTAAAGAAAGCGGTAAAGAAAAAGAAGAAAACGGCGACCAAAAAACTCTCCAAACGTAAGCCACGGTAGGCTGAAGAGCTGCGAAGACACAAGCGTTATTTACTCTGGACACTGAACTCTTGACTCTCCCCTATGGCTGGACATTCTCACTGGGCTGGCATCAAGCACAAGAAGGCCTTGATTGACAATAAGCGGGGCAAGGTTTGGAGCAAGCTCTCCAAGGCCATCATTATTGCTGCCAAGATGGGCGGCGGCGATCCCGACACCAATCTGCGGCTCCGCTACGCGATCAACGACGCCAAAGCGGTCAGCATGCCCAAGGACAACATCGAACGGGCGATCAAAAAGGGCAGCGGCGAACTGGAAGGGGGCAACTACGACGAGGTCCTCTACGAGGGCTACGGCCCTGGCGGCGTCGCCGTGCTTTGTGAGATTCTCACCGACAACCGGAATCGTACCGCGCCGGAAGTACGCAAAATTTTCGAAGGCGCCGGCGGCAAGCTCGGCGCCACGGGCTGTGTGGCTTGGATGTTTGAACGCAAAGGTATCGTCGTGATTGATGGTGCCCAAATCGAAGAGGAAGCCCTGCTCGAGTTGGCCATGGAAGCTGGCGCCGAGGACGTAAAAACTGCTGATGGCAAGTATGAAGTCGTCAGCGATCCCGACTCGTTCGGAAACCTGCAAGACGCCTTGCGCGCAGCGGAAATCGAAATCGAAATCAGCGAGCTCAACCGCGTACCGAACGACACCATCGACCTCGATGCCGAGATGGCCAAGCGAGTCCTCAAACTGATGGACCAGCTCGACGATCACGACGATGTCCAGAAAGTAGCCGCGAATTTCAGTCTACCCGAGGGGGTTCTGGAAGAACTGGAGGGTTGAGCCGCACGGCGCTAGCCGCGGGTTCTGGGGCGTAGCGAGGTGCCGACGCTAGCGCGTTGCGGCTCACTCTTTGCCCGGATGGGCGACCTGCGGCCAGTATTCTTGAAAGTCGAACTCCGGGCTGTTGTCCAAGTCGTGGCACTTGAGACAATTGAGTACCGCTTTGCCGAGATCCTGGCCATCCTTGTTGCCTTCGTTTTCGCCAATTGTCAAACGCATGGCCGCCCGGAGACTCTCGATCTCTTTTTCGCTAAGTGATTCTTCTCCGTTCTCGGCTGCGACATGGGCCGCCCCAGGGCCGTGGCAGTTTTCGCAGCCGTTGCCCGTCAGATGCGGCGTCTTGGTTAGTCCCAAAAAGCCAGACTTGTATGGAAAAAATTCCTGAGGTTCCCAGCCCGTGACATGACAGCTCAAACATTCGGGATCGAAGTGCCGGGGGGGATCCAGCTCGACCAGCGTTTCGGTGGCATGGGCGTGCGGCGTCTCTTCAAACACGGCAGTCGCCTCGGTGTGACACTCAGCACAGGCGCCGCTTCCCACAAAACGATCGGCGGGATGTTTCATGTCCATCAGTCCCAGCCCGTCGAGCCCCATGTTCTTCAACTCGTCTTGGTAGGCCATGAGCATGGCTTGCATGTCGTCAGAATCGGCAAACCGATGGTCCAGCGGCACGCGCTCATAGCGAAAGGGCTGATCGGGATCGTCGTAGATACCCAGGACGACCACATACATTCCCTTGTGGCCAACTTGGAGAAGCTTGGCCGTCGAACCTTCGATCTTTCGCATGTCCAGCGGGGGTTCTTCCGCCCCGCCCGTGGCAGCAATCAGTTGGAACTGGGGAAACTGCCTGGAGAGTTCCTTCGCCTCATCAGGATCGGCATGCACCAAGAGCACGAGAACGTCGCATTTTTCTTGCGTGAGAGTCGGCATCAATTCTTCCAACGCTTTCGCCGGATCTACCCAAACGATGTCGGTGGCGTTCTTGAGGTCGGCTTGATAGCGTTTGCCGAGTACCGAAGTGACGCCGATCTTTTTCCCGCCCGAGGAAATAATGCGATACGGGCTTGTCAGGCCAAGCCCCGGGTCGATGATGCTCACATTGGCCGACACCACGGGGTTGGTGCTCTCTTCGTAGTTCGACAGGACGTACGTCAGATAGTTGGCGTCCATCTGCAGTTCACGCACACCTAGCCCGACCGCTGAATAACCTAATTTGACGAGCGACTTGAGGGCGTAGCGATATTTGATCTCGGCCTGCGGACCAAGCCGGCGAACTTGGCCACCCATGTCGAGCGAAATGAGCGGCCAGCCTTGGTCCTCCAGTTGGCCGATGAGCGTATGTCGTCGCTTGAGCCCGCCTTTTTGATTTTCCAAACCTGCGCATCCGCAAGGCTCGAGATAGCCATCCATTTCTCCGGAGAGAAGGATCGCAGCTCGCGGCTTCGGCCAGTCGACAAAAAGGGGAATAAACTCTTCGTCGGCTTGGTCCACAACATCAACTTGCTTGACCGCATCTTGCGAATGAAGATCGGCGATCGCTGACAAAACCAAAGCTCCAGCGAAGCAGAGCGTCAAACCTCGTCGTCTGGAGAGTGCTTCCCGAAGTTGCATGGTTTGCTTGCTATCCTGAATGTTTGAGGCCAATCACCTGCAGGCTGCAATGGTAGCGTCTGAGATGTCTTTCGGCCAGCACAACTTCCGGCCTGTTGGCTCACGGCCCAACGGCAAAGCGGACTCGCAACTGCACCTCGGGTGTCTCCGGGTGCGTGGTTTTTAAGACGATTGTTGCGTCGGTGCTGGCAGGCTTTCCCAACCAGACCATCGGTTGGGTGCCGGCGGGTACTTCGATCAACAGTGGCACATGCACGAGCTGCTCTTTCATTTTACGGCGCTCGCCAAAAGAGACTTTCAACTCCTTCGGCTCGACGCTAGCAACCGTAAATTCGGTGTCGGCCGCATATTCACCTCGAACCGCCAAATTCAGTCGCATTTTTTTTCCTTCGGGGCTACGAATCTTGCCCAAAGTGAGCAACCCGCGACGACCATTCCAACCTGGGCCGTAGATCGAGATATCACCCACAACATGACACGACATGGGAACGTTAATTTTTTCTGCGTTTTCAAGGTTCGTGCTCAGAGTCAGGAAGCCTCGCAACGGCCCAATCGTCTTGCCGGCGCGATAAGTCGTCAGAATCTTGATACCGCTCTGCGCCTCGGGCATCGGTAACTGATCTTTCTCCAAAGGCTCGAAATGGACCTCGACTTGCGACTGGAATCCCTTGCCAGAAATTTCGTGGGCCACGATCTCTAGTTTTTCGTCGACATACGAGACGAGCGTGGTATCCGACATTCTGGTTTCGTCGGTTCGCAAAGTTCCGTAGATCAACTCGGAAGGCGTCAACACCGTCGTCGACGCAATCACCTGGCCTTCCACCGTCAATTGAATATGAGACTGCAACGGATCGTTGGTGTGCAAGGTTGCCCCATGACGAAACGGCCCGGGAGCCGTCTTCGCGATCCATTCAAGGCGCACCTCGGTCTGGCCCCCCGGCTCGACCTCGTTATTAGTAAGGTCGCCAACCGTGCATTTGCAAGTCGTGTCGCCCACTTTCAGTTGGAGAGGGCTCGCTCCCACGTTGCGTACGATAAAGTCATGGGACATTGAGGTCTCCATTTCCATGCTGCCAAACTCGAACGTTGCTTCTGGCACCTCCGCTTTGGGCGCGTCCTTGTCGGCTTGCAGGATGGGCGCGTCGGCCTGCGGCTCAACGGCAGGCTTGGGCACAGGTGGTATTTGCATCCGCGCCAGGGTTGCTCCGAGCCCCAAGCCGACCACGGCCGAGCAGACGACAATCGTTAGAAATGTTTTCATGCCCTCTAGTTTACCGTAGCCGATTCGGTGGCGTCAATTTGCCGAGCGGCGCAAGTTTTGCCGACAACATGAAAAAAACGCCTGATAATCGCCACGCCGGTAGTCGGGAAACGTCCAATCGAAGAATTTCCAGCCGCCGCTTCGATAATTGAGCGTTACCTCGGCGTAGATGCCGTCCCGCAAATAGATGCGATGGGCGTGATCCTTGGTCGAGGCCAACACCAACTTGGCCAGGGTGAGATAGCCCGGGTCGAGGTTCAAGGGCCGCGGCTCGTCGTGCTGGCTGTCGGCTGCGTACTCGTGTTCCCACTCGTTGGTCATCCGCTTGATCTCGGGCAGCGAGCCAGGATCGATCTGGTCTCGAAACGTGAGGAATTGCTTTTTTAGTTCGGTTCCCATCGAGGCTTCGTAGTAGTCGGTCTCGGTAAACGCAAAAGCAGGGCTCTTTTCATGCAGAGGGCCAAACTGCTCGATGGCACGAAGCTCGGCCCACGCGAGGGCGTCGTCGTAGCGACTGCAAACGGCGATGATCAGCATCGCCGGTTTTGGGTTGTTGATTGCGCCCATAGTATTTCGGACCGCGTGGCGGGCCGTCTGTTGTTGCATGTCAGTAGACGGAGGGCCACCGCCCTCCGAAACTTCGTTAGAGAAACAACCCTCTCTCCGGACTCCACTTCCACCCGCCATGATCGGGCAAATACTTCCCCTTCAAATAATCGAAATGCTTTTGGTCGGCTACGCGTTTTCGGCTCCCGCCTTCGGCCAACCATGTGCGTCTGTAGAGGTTTTGATTGAGCGAGCGTGAGATCGATCCCTTTACCGTACTTCGCATTCGCAGCCAAGGACGCTCGTTACGCCACCCGAGCAAAACATGCGCATGCGAAGGTTCGGTGGCGAGGAAGTAAACTTCGAAGGCTTGCTTTTCTCTTGAATCGAGCAGTGCGGTAATGATCGCTTTTTGCAACTTGTCGTCGAATTCGACCGGCTCTTCCGTCTGGAGCTTTCGGTAGAGGGCCGCTTCGTTGGGGTCGGGTTCGAGGATGCCCTTGTGGCGTTTTACGTATCCTTGCCGTCGGTCGGGAAGCCAACTGGCGTAGGCGTGGTAGGTGAAGAGGTAGCAGGGCATGGTGGCTCCTGGCGTTTCGGACCGCGTGGCGGGCCGTCTAATTGTTGCGATTGTAAACTAATACGCACGTGCAAACACCCCTCGGCGCGAACTTGGCTTTCCTGAGAAAATACATTTCCCGTTTTCTTCCTCGCCGTCGACCGGTACGCAGCGGGCCGTCACTTTTAATTCCTTCAGCTCGGCCTCCATCTGCGGGCCGTCGACGAAATGGCAATACGCCAAGCCGCCGGGAGATTTTTCGGCGAAGAACTTTTTGAATTCTTCTAGCGTATCGATTCTTACCGTTGCTTCTTTGCGAGCGGCGGCGGCGCGATCGAAAAGTGTTTTTTGAATCTCGTCCAACGTCGCCGAAACAGTGGCAATGAACTCGTCGCGGACGACGCCTTCTCCCTTGCCGCCGACGTCGCGCCGGGCGGCAAAGACTTTGCCGGCCGCTACGTCGCGAGGCCCGACTTCCACACGAATCGGCACGCCCCGCTTGACCCATTGCCACTTTTTCTCTCCGCCGCGAATGTCGCGGTCGTCGAGACGTACTCGCACCGGCTCCTCATCATAGCGCTGGGCCGTCAATTCTTCTTTCAGCGATTCGCAGTATGCGAGGACTTCGGTTCGCTCGTCGTCGCTTTTGTAGATCGGCAAGATGACGACGTGGGCAGGGGCAAGTTTTGGCGGAAGCACGAGCCCATCATCGTCGCTGTGGGTCATGATGAGCGCCCCAACTAGTCGCGTCGACACGCCCCACGAGGTGGTCCACGCATAAACCTGATCGCCCGATTGATCTTGGAATTTTATTTCTTGCGCTTTGGCAAAGTTTTGACCTAAGAAATGTGACGTGCCGGCTTGCAACGCTTTGCGATCCTGCATCATCGCTTCGATGCTGTAAGTGGCGACCGCCCCGGGGAACCGTTCGCCGTCGGTTTTTTCGCCCTTGATGACCGGCATGGCCATCGTCTCTTCGGCAAACTGGGCGTAGACATCGAGCATCAGCCGCGTTTCGGCCTGGGCTTCGGTGTCGGTGGCGTGGGCCGTATGGCCTTCTTGCCAGAGGAACTCGGTCGTGCGGAGGAACATCCGCGTGCGCAGTTCCCAGCGAACGACGTTGGCCCATTGATTGATGAGAATCGGTAGGTCGCGATACGACTCGATCCAGCGAGAAAACGTGGCCCCGATAATCGTTTCGCTGGTGGGGCGGACGATGAGCGGCTCTTCGAGCTTGGCCGAGGGGGCGGGTCGGAGGCCGCCATCGGGGTCGGGCTCGAGCCGATGGTGCGTCACGACGGCACACTCCTTGGCAAAGCCCTCGACGTGCTCGGCCTCTTTTTCTAGGAAGCTCATCGGGATAAAGA
This sequence comes from Planctomycetota bacterium, assembly GCA_013151315.1. Taxonomy (GTDB): domain Bacteria; phylum Planctomycetota; class Planctomycetia; order Pirellulales; family Lacipirellulaceae; genus Bythopirellula. Next base: position 12,822 of record JAADIN010000054.1, read on the forward strand.
GCGGGAAGTAGGCGTTCTCGTGGCCGGTGGCTTTGAACATGGTGTCGAGCTTGCGCTGGATATTTTCCCAGATGGCGTATCCCCACGGCTTGATGACCATGCAGCCGCGCACGTCGGAGGGCTCGGCCAGGTCGGCCGCCTTGACGACCTGCTGGTACCACTCGGGGTAGTTTTCGGCACGGGTGGGAGAAATTGCGTTTTTTGGTTTTTTGGCCATGGCTGAGAATCGAGTGCCTGGAGTCGAGCGTTGAGAAAGAAAATCGAGAGCGGGCATTCTAGTGCAATTGCCGTCCTAAGAAAATCGCCCCCCTGCCCTGCCGCGAAATCTGCTAAGATGGCAGCCTCCGGCGATGCGTCGCATCGCGGCTATTTTCCCTCTCAATTCTGATCCTCTTTATGTCTGATACTCGTCGTTTTGTTAGCCAACTGTCGCACAACGAATCGGTCAGCCAGGTTTTTCTCGCTTCCGACAAGCAGTTGCGGCCCAATCGCAACGGCAATCTTTACCTTCAAGTCGATCTCTCTGATCGGAGCGGATCGGTCAACGCGCGGATGTGGAATGCGACCGACAACGACTATCAGGCATTTAGCAACGGCGACTATGTGCATATTGAGGGGGCCACGCAGTTATTTCAGGGCAATATGCAGTTGATCGCCAACAGCATTCGCAAAGCGCGGCCCGACGAAGTCGACGAATCGGATTACGTCACCCTTCAGTCGGCCGAAGTCGAACAGATGCGCAGCCGGCTGATCGAGATTCTTGGCGGCATCAAATCGACGCCCTTGGCCCGGCTGGCCAAAGCTTTTTTGTCCGACGAGCCGTTCATGGAAAAGTTTTGCCGGGCGCCGGCAGGGATGAAAAACCACCACGCCTACCGAGGCGGGCTGCTAGAGCATGTGCTGAGCTTGATGGAGCTGGTGCTGCTGGTCTCGTCGCGATATCCGCAACTCGACCAAGAAAAATTGTTGATGGGCGTGCTGCTTCACGATGCGGCCAAGATCGACGAGCTGACCTACGAGCGGGACATCGCCTACAGCGACGCCGGGCAACTGCTGGGCCACATGGTGCTCGGCGTCACGATGCTCGACGACAAAGTACGGCAAATTGTTTCGCAAGACGGGCAGCCCTTTCCCGAACGGCTGCTGCTCGAACTAAAACATCTCATCATCAGCCACCATGGCGAGTATGCCTATGGCAGCAGCAAATTGCCGATGACGCTCGAAGCGATCACGCTGCATCTGCTGGATAACCTCGATGCAAAGCTGGCCAATTTTACGCAGTTGATGACCGACTGCCCAAACAGCGACAGCAATTGGACGCAGTACTTTTCGCAGATGGGGCGGAAGTTATTCAAGGCGGAAGAAAAACAGTGAAGATTCGAATCCTTCAATCGGAGATCTAACGATGACACCTGAAGAATTGGTTGAAATATTGGCAGAACGCCCATTCGTTCCATTGCTGTTGCATATGAGCAATGGTCGAACCCATGAAGTGCGGCATCCAGAAAATATACTCGTGGGAGAGGAAGTTGTCGCGATAAGTATTCCAAAAAAAGGGAGCGATTATCCCCTCATCCGTATGGTCTCGCTGCCACACATCAACGAGATAGAACCTGTCTCCTCGGTGAGTGGTTAGCTACTCCGGCGATCTGTCAGATCGCGGCTATTTCCTGTCAGATCGGCGGCTGTTCTTCTGTCCGCCTCACGACTATTTTCCTTCCTTTCCTTAGTCCTTTTTTATGTCTAATCTCGACGACGCAATTCTTCGCCACGTAAATGACCCCAAGTATCGGCCGGTGAAGCCGAAGGTGATTTGTAAAAAATTGGGGCTCGATGACGATGACTTTTCGAAAGTCAAACGGGCGGTCAAATTTTTGATCAAAAAAGGCAAACTCGCCTATGGGCCGAGCCATCTGGTCTGCCCAATCACGTCGAGCCATCCGGCCGCCGAAGTGGGCGAAGCGCCGACCCGTCGCGAATCGTCCAAGCATGTCGTCGGCACGTTTCGCCGAGCTGCGGCCGGCTTTGGTTTTGTACGACCCGAGGGCACGCCTGCCTCCGTAGGCCGAGATGCCGATATTTTCGTCCCCGCCAACGCAACCGGCGACGCGGCCAACGGCGACACGGTCCGCTTACGGCTTAGCAGCAAGCCTGGCCGAAAGGGCAAGCTCGAAGGCCGAGTCATCGATGTGGTCGAACGGGCCAACAGCCGATTCGTCGGCACCTATTTGGTGAAAGACGGCGCAGGGCTGGTCCAGATCGACGGCAAAGTCTTTACGAGCCCCGTCTACGTCGGCGACCCGGGTGCCAAGGGCGCGCAGACCGACGACAAGGTGGTAATCGACATGGTCCGCTTCCCTTCGCAAGTGCGCGGTGGCGAAGGGGTGATCGTCGACATTCTTGGCCAGCGGGGCCAGCCGGGCGTCGACACGCTTTCGGTCGTCCACGAGTTTGGCCTCCCAGGCGAGTTCGACGATGCGTCGCTGGAAGACTCACGCGAACAAGCAGAAAAGTTCGACGAGTCGATCGGCGGTCGCCGCAAAGACCTCACTGACGAGACGATCGTCACGATCGACCCGGCCACGGCACGCGATTTTGATGATGCGATCTCGCTGGAAAAACTGGAAAACGGCCATTGGATGCTCGGCGTGCATATTGCCGACGTTTCGCATTTTGTGCAGCCGAAGTCGGCGCTCGACCGGGAAGCGAAAGATCGGGCGACGAGCGTTTATTTGCCCGATGAGGTCATCCCGATGTTGCCCGAGATTATTTCCAACAATCTGGCAAGTCTGCAGCCGGACAAAATTCGCTACGCGATGACTGCTCGTATCGAATTCAGTCCTGAAGGGCAACGGATCGCCACCGACGTTTATAAGAGCGCGATCAAGAGCTGTCGGCGATTTACCTACGAAGAGGTTGATGGATTTCTGGCCGACCGCTCGCTTTGGAAGACCAAGCTGAAGGCACCCGTGCATGCGTTACTGGGAAACATGCACGAGCTGGCGATGATGCTTCGCGGCCGGCGCATGAAACAGGGCTCGCTCGAGCTCTCGATGCCCGAGCTGTCGATCGATCTGAACTCCGACGGCCAAGTCACCGGTGCGCACCTCGAAGAAAATACCGAAAGCCATCAGATCATTGAAGAGTTTATGCTGGCTGCCAACGTGGCGGTGGCCGAGATGCTGTTCGACAAGGGGCTGCTGTTTCTGCGGCGGATTCACGGTTCGCCCGGCAAACTGAAATCGCTCAACGAGTTTGTCAAAGAGCTCGAACTGCAGGCCGAGAGCCTGGAAAGCCGCTTTGCCCTGCAAGACCTTCTCAATAGCGTTAAGGGCGATTCGCGCGAACGGGCGGTGAACTACGCAGTGCTGCGTTCGATGCAACGGGCCACTTACAGTCCCGAGGAAGAGGGCCACTTCGCGCTGGCGAGCGATTGTTATTGCCACTTCACCTCACCTATTCGCCGGTATCCCGATTTAACGATCCATCGGCTAATCGATGCCGTCAATCGCGGAAAACCGCCCGAGCAGCACCTCGACGATCTGCTCGCCTTGGGCGACCACTGTAGCGACCGCGAGCGACGGGCCACCGAGGCCGAACGCGAGCTGAAAAAAGTGAAACTGCTGCACTATCTCGAAGACAAAGTTGGCACCAAGTTCGAGGGCATCATCACGGGCGTCGAGAGTTTTGGCCTGTTTGTGATGGGCACCCAACTGCCAGGGCTTTGTCCATATCAGCGCGCTGTCAGACGATTACTATAAATACGACAAGGCGGGGCACGTGATTCAGGGCTTCCGGTCAGGAAATGCCTACCGGCTGGGCGACACGGTGCAGGTGGCGGTCGCCTCGGTCGATGTGGACCGGCGAGAGCTCGATTTTCGCCTGCTAGGAAAAACGGGCCAAGCGGCTCGGAAACCGGCCAAGAAGTCTCGGACCTCAAAGCCTGCGAAATCCAAAGGAAAAGGTCGGCGCAAACGGCACTAAAGAGGGGCCAAGCTATGGGGTTGCAACCCCATGGCTTTGGGCACGCAAACCGTTAGAATACCGGCTATGTCGACCCTCGCTCACACGCCGCTCCACGATTGGCACGCCGCCCACGGCGGGCGGATGGTCGACTTTGCCGGCTGGTCGATGCCAGTCCAGTACGCCTCGATCGTCAAGGAGCACCAAGCAACCCGCTCAGCGGTCGGCTTGTTCGATATTTCGCACATGGGTCGACTTCTAATTGATGGCCCCGAAGCGGCACAGTTTCTCGATTCGATACTCACCCGTTCGGTTGCCGATATGCAGCCGCAGCAGATCCGCTATTCACTCGTCTGCAATGCGTCGGCCGGCATCCTCGATGATGTGTTGGCCTATCTGGCCGTCATCGACGAAGAAAAACCGCCCGGCTACGGGCTCGTCGTCAACGCGGGCAATCGCGAAAAAATCGTTGCTTGGCTCCAACAGCACACCGCCAACTACTCGGTCGAAATCAACGATCGCACCAACGACTACGCCATGATTGCCGTTCAAGGCCCCAAGGCAATCGAGCTTCTCGATTCGCTCACCGCAGTCGAATTGACTTCAATGCGTTACTACACCGGGCAGATCATGGAACTGGCCGGGGTTGAGTGTTTCGTCAGCCGCACCGGCTACACGGGCGAAGATGGCTGCGAACTGATCTGCGGTGCCGATCTGGCCCTCGGCGTTTGGGAGCAGTTGTACGATCGGGCAATCGCCATCGGCGGCGCGGCGGTCGGGTTGGCCGCTCGCGATACGTTGCGGCTCGAAGCAGGCATGCCACTGTACGGCCATGAACTTTCAGAAGCGATCAATCCGGTCGAGGCGGGGCTCGACTTTGCGATCAACCTGCGCGGCCGCCAGTTTGTTGGCAAGGAAGCAATCGAAGCTGCCGGCAAGGCGACTCAGCCCGTTCGCGTGGGGCTGCAACTTGAAGGCCGTCGGGTGCCCCGCGAAGGCTGCCCGATTTTGCGATCGGGCGAGGAGATCGGCACCGTGACAAGCGGAACCTACTCGCCCACGTTTGGCCACCCGATCGCGATGGGCTACGTAAAATCGACCGCCTCAGCACTTGGCACCGCGCTCGACATCGACATTCGTGGTAAGCAGCACACGGCGAAGGTGGTGCCCTTGCCTTTTTATGAACGCGGGAAATAAAAGGAGCCGTTAACAATACAAGCACGACGCGCAAGCGAGTGTGTGCATGCAACACACTTGCTTGCGCTGCGTGCTTGTATTTGGTAAGTCACTTAGGAATGAAACATGAAACCTGAAACACTACTCTACGCGAAAACGCACGAATGGATTGCGGTTGCAGACAAAGACGGAGCGAAGATCGCCACCCTCGGCCTCTCCGCTTTTGCGATCGAGGCGCTGACCGACTTGGTCTACATCGAGCTCCCGCAAGTTGGACAACAGGTCAACGCCGAACAACCTTTTTGTGAAGTCGAGTCGGTCAAAGCCGTGAGCGATGTTTACTCGCCCATCGAAGGCGAAGTGATCGCCGTGAACGATGCGCTACCCGACAATTTAGAAACGCTCGGCAGCGACCCTTACGGAGCAGGCTGGGTCGCCAAAATAAAAATCACCGACGACGCAGGCCTCGCCAACCTACTCGACCACGCCGCCTACCAAAAACAGTGCGAAGAAGCTCACTAAAACCGATGCGGAATTCGGATTATGGATTGCGGAATCTTCCGCCTCTTCACTTCCGAAATCCGCATTCCGAATTCCGAATTCAAAAATGCCTTATCTTTACAATACGCCTGAAGACGAACGAGCGATGCTCGAGGCGATTGGTGCTGAGTCGATCGACGAGCTGTTTGATCCGATTCCCGACGAGCTGAAGCTCGCTCGCCCGTTGGATTTGCCGCCGGCGCTTTCGGAGATGGAGCTCGACCAGCATTTTCGCGCATTGGCCAGTCGCAACCGGTCGGCGGGCGAAGTGGCCTGCTTTTTAGGCGGCGGATGTTACGACCATTT
>JAADIN010000121.1 GCA_013151315.1 Planctomycetota bacterium
CCGCGACACATGTTCGAGGTCGCGCTGCAGGCCGCGATTGGGACGCGAGTGATTGCCCGCGAGACGATTTCTGCGATGCGTAAGAATGTCACCGCGAAATGTTACGGCGGCGACATTAGCCGTAAGCGCAAGCTTTGGGAGAAGCAAAAAGCGGGCAAAAAGCGGATGAAATCGATCGGGAGCGTGGATATTCCCCAAAAGGCATTTCTCGCCGTTCTGGAAACGGGCGAGGAGACGGGGAAGAAATAGTACGCCTGCGGTCGCTAAGCCGCAAGCGGCTGTTAGTATCCGCTTGGTAGGGTGTTGATCGACGACGGTGCCGAAAAAGTGGTGACCGGGGGCATGCCGTAGGTGGTGACGCCACCTGAGCTGCAGGCGTCACAGCCTGTCGAACAGCTAGAGGGGCAGACCGGAGCACATTGAGTGTAGACAGGTCTGGCAACCGTATGCGTTTTCTTGCCGAATAATCCACTGCAACAACTACAGCCGCTTGCAGGGATCATGAACGTAGCGACGGCCAACAGGAGTAAAGTTTTTTTCATGGCGATTCCATTTTTTTGGGCTTGTCGGCGGGAGGCTCCATTGCCGACGTTGGGGAGGGGCCCGTTGCTCGGGGGTGAACGAAAGATTGGTTCACTCAACCATTGCTCGCTCGTAGCGTTTTGCAAACACGACGTGGAGATTTTGTAACAATTTTTGCCTTTCCTGGCCCGCCTTGGCCTGCTAACCGGCACCTTTGGTCGCAATGGTTGCGGGCGGTTTTCCTGGAGTAATCGTTGTTTCCTACAGGTGGAGCGTTGCGGAGCGGTCGGTTAGAATGATGGCCATGTTGGTAAAAGAGCCCCCCGAATCGAGCAAACTTTGGCAGGCAATGGTTTGGACGCTGCGGATAACGGTTGCCCTGCAGTGCGTGGGAAATTGGCGTTGGCTTGCACAGATTGGTGAGTCCCCGCTGCTGAGTTGGATGATTTCGCCGGAAGATGTGGGCGGGATGCGTTGGGCCGAAGCGACGGGGCTGGCAGTGCAACAGGCGATCGGTTGGCTCGCGCTCGGGGCGGGTCTCTGCGTTTTGCTTCGACCGTGTGCCGCGGTGTTGGGGCCGCTCGCTTTGCTGCAGTTGCTTATCGCGGTGGCCATGTGGCGTACCGGCTATGGTTACCCACCGCAAGCAGCTTGGCTTTCGCCCCAGTTGGCGGCCTTATTTCCGCTGGCCACCCAGTCGGCAAGGATCGCCGCGCCCTTGGCATTGCTGCTGTTAGACCCCTGGCGAGCGGAGCGCCCCCTGAGCCCGCATCGCATTCGTCTGGCCATGGGACTGTTACTTGGGGGAACCGCATTGGTGTTTTTGTCGCACGGCATCGAAGCTTGGAATCACTATCCGGTGTTCATTGATTTGTTGATCAGCGCAAGTGGACAACTATTCGGAATCGCGTTGTCTCAGTCGCATGCCGAAGCGATGCTTTCGATCATTGGCCTTTTGGATGGTTTGGTCGCGGTCGCTTGCTTGTTTCCTCGCCTGCGGGGTGTGCTCTGGTGGATGGCATTTTGGGGCGGAATCACGGCGATCAGTCGCGTGGCAGCTTTCGGGTGGGATCCGACATGGCATGGGGCTGCTATTCGAATGCCTCATTTGGGAGTGCCGCTGGCTGTGGTTTTGTACTGGCATTTGGTACGATGCAAAGTTATCGGTCAGCAGATTCAAGTTTCAAAGGCGGAGAGCGCCCCTTCCCCTGTGACTCCTCTCGAAGAGTAGAAAAATGCATTCGAATATCACTCGCAGATTGTCGGTATTGCTTGTCCTGATAGCGTTTTTTTCCTGCGGCTTGCAAATGTCGTCTGCGTCGGCCGAGGAAGCCGTGTTGTCCAAGAAGGGGCAGCCAATCCAGTGGCGGCTGATTTGGTTGACCGACCCTGCCACTTCAGCAACTCTTTCCTGGAGTACGACCATCGCGGGCAAAGTCCATCGAGTGCATTTGCGCGAAACAAACGGAGAGACAAAAACTCTTGTCGAAGCGCAGCGCAACGGTAGATATTCGGGCAAGAGCCCCGAGCTTTATTATCATCACGCCCATCTGACGAAGCTCAAACCGGCGACCGAATATCATGTCACCCTCGAAAGCGATGGCAAGCAATCGCCGGAGATGTTTTTTATGACTGCGCCTGCCGAGAAGGTGCCGGTGAGTCTCCTCTTTGGCGCGGACTCGCGGAGCGGGCATAAAGAGCGCCGGCTCATGAACGCGATGCTTGCTTCGATGGTAGCGGAATCGTATCAGGCCGATCGAGTGCCGATTCTGGCATTGGCCCACGGTGGCGACTTTATTCTAAGCGGCGACCGACTCGATCAATGGTCGCGTTGGATGAGTGACCATGAGTTGACCGTTGGCCCCGAGGGCCGGCTCTTGCCGATTATTCCCACGCGAGGCAATCATGATTTTGGCGAACTGTTTAACGAAGTTTTTTCTTTTTCCGCAGAGGAACGAACGAACTACTACGCCTTGAACTTGAGTCCGGAGATTCGGCTCGTAACACTCAATACCGAAACGAGCGTCGCTGGCGATCAGACGCATTGGCTCAAGTCGGAGCTCGAAGCGTCGCGTCCGGCCCATCGTTGGCTGTTGGTCCAGTACCACAAGCCGGCATTCCCGGCAGTGAAACCGCCTTGGATCAATCTGACCCATTGGGTGCCGCTTTTCGAGAAGTACAACGTCGACTTGGTTTGCGAAGGGGATGGGCACAATATCAAGCGGACCCCACCCATTCGCAACATGAAGATCGATCCGACCGGCGTGGTTTACATCGGCGAAGGAGGCTTGGGAGTGGGACAGCGGACGCCCAAAACGTCACGCTGGTACCTGCAACCGCCGCACGCCAAAACGGGCAGCGATCATCATGTGCAGTTACTTACGTTTGACAAGGAAAAGATTACTTATCGCGTCGTGCTCTTGGGAGGGGAATTGTTTGACGAACATTTCTTGCCCGTGAGAACTCAAGGAAATTCGGGAGTCGGATTGCGGAATGCGGAGTGAAAAAAAATCTACATTCCGCTATCCGAATGGTGATCTTGGCCCTCGGGTTTCGCACTTGGCTCGTCATGGGGCTCGTCGAGCCGGTGACGATTTCCGGGAGCTCGATGGTGCCGACGCTTCACCAAGCCGATCGACTAAGAATCGATCGCACACGATTTGCGTGGAGAAATCCCCGGCGAGGTGAGGTCGTGGTCCTCCGGCAGCCTGATGATGGGCGCCAGCTTTGCATCAAACGCGTTGTCGGTTTGCCGGGAGAGACGGTTCGACTTGCAGGCGGCGAGGTGTGGGTGGATGGACGGGTGCTTACCAAGTCGCTCGCCGAGCAACAGGTCATGCGCCGCACGGTCCACCGCGAAGAGGAGAATCCTCGACGTTGGCAAAGCCCAGCGAGCCAAGTGCGTGAGCCCTCGGGATGGCAATGGCTCGACGGCCAATGGCAATGTTCGGCCGACGATACGAAACGCGAGCATCGACTCGGCTATGTTCATCACGGCGCCCATTCCCGTGAGAGGCCGATTACCGACGACATCCCCTCCAACGCCGGCGTGTCGAGAAAGCTCAATCGGGTTCGCGATTTCATGCTGTCGGCAAACCTTCGCATGGAAGGCCGAGGGACTTTTACGCTGGAAAATCACGATGACGGGCGAACATGGCGCGTCACGATTTGCCCAATGGAGGGTTCGATCGACCTCGAAAACGACGGAAAAACGCTTTGGTCAGGATCGCTGTCGACCGAGTTGGGCCGAGGCGAGGTGTCGCTGGTCTTCTCAAATTTCGACCGGCAACTGCTCTTGGCCCTGGATGGGCATGTCGAGCTACGCTATCCACTGGACGGGGAGCCCTCTTCGGCGGGCACCGCACGTCCCTTTACCGTGGGGGCCCGAGGCGTGTCGGTCTCGCTCGGCCATTTGACCCTTTACCGCGATATTTATTACGCCAGCCATGCCGTGGGTACGTTGCCGATAGCGGCAGAGTTTCCAGTCCGCCTCGCAGAAAACGAGTACTTCGTGCTGGGCGATAATCCGCCGATCTCGGTCGATAGCCGGTTTTGGGGAGCCGTGTCGGGTCGGTTGCTGCTGGGGGGGCCGCTCGGGGTCCGCTAGCACCCACGCGCGAGCTGCGTTTTCGGTGTTTCGGTTTTTCGACTATATTGTCACGTTTACGGCGAATAACCTTTTCACTCCGGCGATGCGTCGCATCGCGGCTATTTTTCCCCCTCAACCCCTAGACTCCCCTTGGTTAAGAAAAAATCTTCCAAAACTCGACGCAATCGTCAATCAGAACCGGCTGCTGCCGAGCCAGGGGCTCTCGGTGGAAATTTACATGCGTTTCGCGAAGTTATCGAGTCAATCGTGATCGCGTTTGTGCTGGCATTTTTGTTTCGGACGTTCGAGGCGGAAGCGTTTGTGATTCCGACCGGTTCGATGTCACCATCGCTTATGGGCCAACACAAAGATGTTGACTGCAGCGAGTGTGGCTATCGATTTCGCACGAGCGCCAGTAGCGAGGGCGATGGGCGTCAGCGGATGATCGCTCGACAGCGCAACCATCAGGGGGGCAACCTACGTCGGGGCGATTTTTCGGGGCTTGATGTCTTGGCCGGGATGTGCCCCATGTGCCGACAGACGATGGTCTTCCGCACCGATCTTCCCGAGGGCGTTCCCGAGTACATCCGCCTGGAAGGCGTCGAGCAAGAGACGAGTTATCCGGGCGACCGCATTTTGGTCAACAAGTATTGCTATCTCTACCAAGACCCAGAACGCTGGGACGTGGTGGTGTTCAAATTTCCGGGCAACGGCGAAATGAACTACATCAAGCGACTGGTTGGCTTGCCGGGAGAAGAGTTGCAGATTTATCAAGGCGATATTTTTGCACGTCCACTGGGAGAGAATGTAGAATTTGAAATCCAGCGCAAGCCTCCCGGAAAGCAGCGCCTCATGCTCCAGCCGGTTCACGATACCGACTACGAATCGGCAACGCTCTACAACGCGGGTTGGCCCCTGCGTTGGGCTTCGACTTCGGGTTGGCAGGTCGACGCCACAGCAGTCGACCAAACCGTCGAGCAAGAATATACGATTCAGCCAGATGATAGCGAGTCGATTGCCTGGCTTCGCTACCGTCACACGCTTCCGAGCAACTACGACTGGGCCGTGGCTCGTAAGTTCAGCAAAACGGGCGAGCACGGCACGACCCAGGAAAAGTGGCTCCGCGAAATTCGTCCGCAACTCATTCGAGATTTCAATGCCTATAACGCTCAGCTAGAGCGAAGGCAAGTCTGGGGCGATGGCTGGAAGCTACCTGAAAAGAGTTATGGCATGCACTGGGTAGGTGACTTGGCAGTCCAGTGCGAAGTCGAAATCGAAAAACCGCAAGGCGAGTTGCACCTTGATTTGGTCGAGGCGGGCAGACATTTTTCTTGCCAGATCGACCTCGAGTCGGGGCAAGCGACCCTGGCGATCGAGGGGCTTGAAAGCTTTGCCCCCACCGCAAAGACTTCGATTCGTGGGCCGGGCGAGTACGATCTGCTGTTTGCAAATGTCGACGACCAGCTTTTGCTTTGGATCGATGACGAGCTGGTCGATTTTGGCGACACAACTTACCGACCGGAGCAGATTTTTGCCGATCGTGCCGACATGATTCCCCGGACCAATGAAGACGATTCGGAAGACGACGATCCGGGAGACTTGGCACCGGCAGGGGTTGGCGCTCGCGATGCTTCGCTGACGGTCCATCGACTTCGCATCATGCGAGATATTTACTACGTCGCGACGAGTTGGCGAGATGCCTATAACCAGGCCGACTACGCGCCACTGGGCCATGCGGTCGAGCTGGCCGACGGAACTCGTCTGCCTGCCTTGCAAAGCGTGAAACAACTGTTCGTCGATTCGTCTGCTTGGCCTCGTTTACTCGAGCGGCAACAGCGCAACTTTGAAGTCAAGGAAGATCAGTTTTTTATGATGGGCGACAACAGCCCGGCGAGTTTGGACTGTCGGTTATGGCTCTCGAACCAAAGCTCGAGTGGGGTTCCTGGAGGGCCGTATCTCGACCGACGTTTGTTGACCGGCAAAGCGGTCTGTGTGTTTTGGCCCCATTCGTGGGGAGGTATTCCCGGGTTGAAGCCGCTGCCAGGATTTCCTGGTTTTGGAGACATGAGGATTGTAAGGTAGGAAGGCGCTGGGCGCTAGTTGTTAGGCGCTAGTTCGAAAACTAGCGTCCTTGGTTACGGAGGACAAAAGTAGTGACGCTATTACAAGTATCAGGCCTCGTGAAAAATTATGGCCGCCGGCGTGTCGTGGATGGCATCGACTTTGAAGTCGAACGTGGCGAAATCGTGGGCCTGTTGGGCCCGAACGGTGCGGGGAAAACGACCACGTTTCGCATGACTTGCGGGATGATCGATCCCGACGCGGGGCGTGTTGTTCTCGGCGGCCAAGACGTGACCGCTTGGCCCATGTATCGACGCGCTCGCGAAGGAGGGATGGGCTATCTTGCTCAGGAGTCGAGCGTTTTTCGCAAGCTTTCGGTGCAGAACAATTTGCTCGGAGTTATGGAAATGCTCGGCATGAATCGCAAGACCCGCCGTCGGCGTTGCGACGAGTTGCTCGAACAGTTTGGTATTACGAAGTTGCGCCGGAGCAAGGCGTTGTCGCTCTCGGGTGGCGAGCGACGGCGGTTGGAAATTGCCCGTTGTTTGGTTTCCGATCCCGAGATCATCTTGCTCGACGAGCCGTTTACTGGCATCGACCCGGTAACGATTGTTAGCATCCAGGAAATCGTCCGCGATTTACGTTCCCGTGGCATTTCGATTCTGATCACCGACCATCAGGTTCGTGAAACCTTGCAGATTACCGATCGCAGTTATGTGATTCGCTCGGGTCAGGTGCTCTGCCACGGAAGTCGCGAGGTGGTGTTGCAGAACCCGGCCGCCCGCAAGTACTACTTCGGCGAAGGCATGGATGAGGCTTTTGCGGAGCCTGAGAATGCCTTGCCGGCTAGCCGACTGGCGGCCATTCGAGGTCGACTCACAGGTCGGCAGCAACCGCCGCACGAAGGCGCGGCGTAGTTGTATGGCTTTTTGGAACCGTAGGCAGAATTGATGAGCGATCTATGTCGTACTGTGCTGGTCACGGGATGTTCGTCGGGTATCGGTCGAGCGACGGCCTTGCTGCTGGCCAAGCAGGGTTACCGTGTCTTGGCCGGAGTGCGAGATTCTGAGCATGTTGCCGAGCTTTCGTGTCCCGACCTCGCGCTGCTTGAGCCTCTGGTTTTAGACGTGACCTGCGAGGAGCACATTGTTCGTGCCGCCCATCATATTCGCCAAACCAGTCCTCAGGGGCTCTTCGGTTTGGTCAACAATGCCGGATTAGGCATGCCCGCTTCTTTGGAACTCTCGACGCTCGACGAAGTGCGAACGTTGTTCGAGGTCAACACCTTTGCTCCGCTCCGCATGATTCAGGCCTGCCTGCCCTTCTTACGACTAGGCTCGGGACGCGTAATCAATATGTCGTCGATGAATGGCACGACGGCTCTGCCGATGGTCGGGGCCTACTCGGCCAGCAAGTTCGCCTTGGAAGCATTCGCCGACACACTACGAGTCGAACTGCGACCTTGGCAGATTCCCGTAAGCCTAATCCGCCCGGGGCAAGTTCGCACGTCGATTTTTGCCAAAGCGCGCGAAGACCTCGACCGCCGCAGCGCCAACATTCCGGCCGAACTAAAAAGTGGCTACGAAACGATGTATGCCCGGGCCAGCAAATTCAACAGTCGGGGCGCTCGATCTGCGACCTCCCCCGAAAAAGTGGCCAGCGTGGTACTCCGGGCGTTACAAGCCAAAAGGCCCCGCACGCACTATCATGTCGGCTTCGACGCTTGGGGCATGAGCCTGGCCCAGGCGTTAGTTCCCCAACGGCTGATGGACCGAATGCTGGCACGGGCGATGGGTGCACTGAAGCCGCTAAAGAAGAAATAGGCTTGAGGCTGGACAGCGCCACTTTCACGCTTCGTGCTAGTATTCCACTCCAAAGTGGCGCTGTCCAATTAGGCCGAAGGGCTATTACCTCACTCCATCTTTCCGATCAACTTCAAGACGGTTTCTGAATCTTTGAGGACGTTGACTTGGGTCTCTTTGTGGGCGATTTGCCACTGTTTATCGATGACAAAAGTCCAACGCTTGGCCGTTACGCCTCGCTCGAGGGTGATCGTCTGGTCGCCGATTTGGCGTTGGATCGAGCCTCCATCGCTCGTCTTCACGCCGAATGCCTTGGCGATTTTTCCGTCGGGGTCGGCGAGAAGTGTAAAATTGAGATCGTATTCGTTTTTGAAATGCTGATGGTTTTCGACCGCGTCGCCACTGACGCCGATCACTTCGACATCGGTGCGTTTCAGATCGGCCAGCGCGTCTCGATAGCTACAGGCTTGAACCGTGCAGCCGGGAGTCATGTCGGCGGGATAAAAGTAAACGACATAGATTTTCTTGCCCGCGCGTTTTTCAGAATCCCACTCGTGATTCTCATCATCGGTACCTACAAAGTGCGGTGCCGGACCGCCTACCTTCAGCTCGACTAGATCCTCTTTGGCATGGGTAAAAGACGTTACCAAAATTAGTATTAGCAATGGGGAGAACGTGTGCTTGAAGTTCAACATAAAAATTCCTGCGAGTTAAAATAAAGTTCCGCTGCCAAGTGAATAGGTAACCGTTTGCCGATTATAAAATTTCCAATAGCCACGGATGAAACACGGATTGAACACAGATCAATAAAAACAAGGTCCTCCGATTTCTTTTCATCTGTGTTTCATCCGTGTTCAATCCGTGGCTATTCTTCTTTGGGTTGCGGTTCGGTGCGCTGGGTTATTCGCGGTTCAATTCTTTCCTTAACGGAAGACACGTTTTGCAGCCGCTTTACCGCGCGCGGCGATTGCCGTGTCGATCGTTTGTAATTGATCGGTCGTTAATTGCCACTGCATCGCTGCTGCGGTTTCCTCAAGCTGCCAGGGGCGTTTGGCACCGCAGAGAGCGACCGTGATGCCCGGTTGGTGGATGGTCCAGTTGACGACCACTTGAGCGACGGTCTTGCCGCACTCCGAGGCGATTTTCTGAAGCTGCGCGATGAAAGCTTGGTTTTTTTCCCACTCTTCACCTTGGTACATCGGGTACTTGCGGCGGGAATCGTTTTCGGCCAGTTGGTCTAAGCTATTAAGTCGGCCTGCCAACAGGCCTTTCATCAGTGCCCAATAGACAATCACGGCGACATTTTCTTTGCGGCACCAAGGCACCGTTTGCTGTTCGATGTCGCGTTGCAGCATGTTGTAGGGCAGTTGCACGGCGGTGAGAGGGCAGACGGCGTGGAACTCTTGAATTTGCTCCAGACTGCAATTCGAGGCGCCCGCGTAGCGAACCTTGCCGGACACGATGAGGTCGCGAATTGCGCCGGCCGACTCGGCGACGGGCACCTTGGGGTCGGGCGAGTGAAGGTAATAAAGATCGATGCGATCGGTTCCCATCCGCTGCAAGCTCTCGTCGCATTCGCTGAGGATGGTTTCGGGCCGCGCGTCGCCCGTCTGATTGCCTTCGGCGTTGTAGTGAATGCCGCACTTAGAAGCGAGAAGAAATTGGTCGCGACTTTCGGCAAGCGCTCGGCGAATGAGATTTTCGCTCTCACCGTTGGGACCGTAGCAGTAGGCCGTGTCGATAAAATTGATGCCTAGCTCGGCACAAGCGCGAAGCGTGGCGAGACTGTCGTCGTCGTTGATGTCGAGCGAAGTCACGCCGGCCATGGGCCAGGTGCCGAGGGCAACGGGAGAGACGGCGAGGGCGCTGTTGCCGAGCTGTCTGCGTAGATGATTGTTGTTGGTGTTTGTCATGGTTTTTGAGGTTGGTAGGAGCAACAATCCGCCGGGCAGACATCGTGGCTAGGGCCCAGACACCCTAGGGCTAGACGATCGGGATTCTCGCTCATTCGTTCGACGAGAAGCTGGCCGATCATCTGCACAAATCGTGGATGCGTGCCGACCGTAGCAGCGCGGTGCATCGTGATGCTGAGACGTTCGCAAAGCTGGCGGGCTTCGGTGTCGAGGTCGTAGAGCACTTCTAAGTGGTCGGAGATAAATCCGATTGGCAGCACGACAACATGGCGCAGTGCGCGATTTTTGTGAAGCGCTTCGATGCGATCGCAGATGTCGGGTTCAAGCCACGGTTGCTGAGGCGGGCCGCTGCGACTTTGGTAGACGAGTTCCCAGTTTGCGTGCCCTGCACCCTCGGCGACGAGACGACATGCTTCTTGCAGTTGGGCAACGTACTGGCAGTTTTCTGACATGCCCTGCGGGATGCTGTGTGCCGAAAAGAGCAGCAGCGTCTCGTTGCGCTGGTCCTCGGGAATTTGGCGGAGGCAATCGACGACCGACTCGACCATCGGTTCAACAAAACCGGGATGGTTGAAGAAGACGCGAAGCTTGTCGACTTGCGGGGCACGGGGGCCAACTACCGATTGTGCGCGGGCGATGTCTTCCTGGTATTGCCGGCAACTGGAATACGAACTGTAAGCGCTAGTAAAAAATGCGATCGCGCGTTTCACGCCCTCGTCGGCCATTTGTTGAAGGGTGTCGGCGAGCAGCGGGTGCCAGTTTCGATTTCCCCAATAAATGGGCAGTTGGGAGCCACGGGCGGTAAACTCGGCTTCAAGGGCTGCGATTAGTCGCCGGTTTTGCTCGTTGATAGGGCTAATGCCCTCGAACTGCTGGTAGTGCTGGGCGACTTCGAGCATTCGCTCGTGCGGGACATTCTTGCCGCGAAGGACGTTTTCTAAGAACGGCAAGACGTCGCCTGGGCCTTCGGGGCCGCCGAAGGAGACGAAGAGGAATGCGTCGTAGTTGCTAGGGCCGTCGTTGGGCATGGTCGACTCCCTTTGTAACCAATGCGTGGTGCCCGTCGCAAGGGAGAGGACCTAGCGCAGATGCCCAGTGTTGCTTCAAGGCTTGGGATATTGATGTGAGCCGCAACGCGCTAGCGTCGGGTTGAAAAGGGGCATACCGCTATGCCTCGCAACCCGACGCTAGCGCGTTGCGGCTCACTGAACGTAAGACTTGAAAACGCGCTAGCGCACATCCGAAAAGTATCCGCCTAGGTTGAGGAATTGTGAGCTGTGGCCCGTGGTGGGAACTCCGCCGGTCGGATTGTTGGAAACGATTCCTGTTGCGGTTGCGATTCGAACTTTCTGTTGCAGTTTGCGGAGATTCGCCGCCTGTTGACGATTGGCATTCTGCTGCTGCTGAAGCGGCCTGACAAAAGCGTAGTAATTGGGAAGCCCAAGCTCGCTCTCGCGTACGTTGAGGTTGTGATACGGGCTCAGCGTAGGGGGCCGTTGTAGGGATTCGAATGGCTTGGCACCTCGTAGCTGCAGGGGCTGCGGGGCTGGCATGCGCCTTCGTAGCCCTTGCCGAATGGCGGTCGTTGGCAGTCGACCGCCAAAATACTGCATCGCAGGAGTCAGTTGATTTGGCGGCGCTGCGTCGAGGCGTTCCGTGAAGACCGCCTGGCTAAGCAGCAAAGCAATCAGCCCAGCTCGTGCGATGGGCAGAAAGCCTGTTGTGTCTGTTTTCATCATTGAATCCTTGCTAGCGAGTCCCCTGCCTTGATCGTTACATCTTCTGTAATCGGCAAAGTCAGGCCGTTGGCTTTAGGTATTAGGCTTGAGGGAAGCGAAAAGTCCGCGGCTTCGGGGGCCCGAGTGCGCTCAATTGCCTTACGTTTCTTGCGTTTTTCACCGATATCACTCTGTAGGCGATTTATTGTTGACTTAGTTGACCTAGTTACATATCATTAAGGGAAATGGCATGTTGGCCAGCCAAACACAAGTAGCTCGAACCTGGGAAACGAGAGAAAAAGTGACACCCTCCGCCGCCCCCCCCGCACAGCCAAGCATCGCAATCCCACCGAGTCCAACGGTTTTTGAACCCTTGGAGGCGACGCCCGAGTTGCTTGCCGAATTGGTGGAGCAGAGTGCGCGGCTAGAATCGGCGACGCCTGAGGAGATCATCGCTTGGGGCGTCGAGCGTTTCGGATCGCGTTTGACGATGGCGACGGCCTTTGGTCCCGAGGGCTGTGTTATTCTGTCGATGCTCGCCAAGATTGCGCCAGAGACCTACCTCTTCAATCTGGACACGGGCTATCAGTTTCAGCAGACGCTCGATCTGCGCGACCGCATTGAAGAGAAGTACGGCCTGTCGGTCGACATGCTTCAACCCGAGCTCTCGGTGCCAGAGTACGAAGCACTGCACAACGGTCCGCTGTACAAGACCAACCCGACGCAGTGCTGTTTCGATCGGAAGATTCAACTCTTGCAACGAGGAGTCGAAGGCCGTCATGCTTGGATGAGTGGCATTCGTCGCGATCAGAGTGCCGACCGGGCCGAAGCGGATATCCTCGGTTGGAACAAAAAGTTTAACCTCGTGAAGATCAGCCCGCTTGCAAATTGGACCAAGCAGCAAGTGTGGAAGCGGATCACGAGCGAAGCGATTCCGTACAACCCGCTACACGATCAAGGTTATCCGAGCATCGGTTGCTGGCCCTGCACGCAAGCCGTGGCAGCGGGCGAATCGGACGAACGGGCCGGCCGCTGGAGCGGCACCGCGAAGACGGAGTGCGGCTTGCATACGATTCAAGAGAGCGACGGCAGCGGGATCTAGTCGATTGTGGAATGGATAGCGATCTCTTTTCCTCCTCCTCGAAGTACGATGAATCTTAACGCAAAAACCGAATACGCATGTCTGGCAATGCTCGAGCTGGCTCAGCACTTTGATGGGGGCGAGCCGGTGCAGGTTCGGCGGATTGCCGATCGGCATGGCATCCCGTCCCCGTTTTTGGTGCAGATTCTGCAAGACCTGAAGCGACAGGGGCTGGTGAGCAGCACCCGCGGTGCTGCCGGGGGTTATCGCCTCACTCGCTCGCCGAAAAAAATCACGCTTGCGGAAGTGCTCGAGGTTGTCGAAGGCCATGCCGAGCCGACCACCAGTGCGTCGACAACCTCTCCGCTTGCGCCGGTGCTGCTCGAAGTTTGCAACGAGCTGTCGGCCGTCCGTCGAGAGCGTCTGGAAGCGATCACCCTGGCCGATTTGGTCGATCGAGCGTGCGAACCGGCGGGACCCATGTGGTTCATTTAGCAAGCTTGCTAGTGCCCTCACCAGGAGGATTGCAAAGTCGATTTTTTGAACCGCCAAGGACGCCAAGATCGCCAAGGGACAGAAGAGAGATAGGTGCCAAAATAGCTATATTTTCGATTTCTCTTCCATTTCATTCTTTGGCGATCTTGGCGTCCTTGGCGGTTTTTATGACTTTACAGTTTGCCTAGTGCCCTAACGCTAGCAATCGCGTTTTCTTCGTACTCCTCGTGCCCATTGTGGTTCAATCCGTTGATGTTATTTTAATATCGTGACTAGGCAATCGTCCTGGTCGGGATGCACAACGGAGCGGAGAGAAAATCGACATGAAAAGCCTGCAGAGACGACTGGCGATGCGAATTTTTTTTGTTGTGACGGCCACGGCCATCACGGCTTGCGGCTCCTTGGCGGGCGAAGATCGGTCGCGCGCCGGGGCAAGGCTGAAAGAAACCAAGCTGGGAAGTACGAAGCCTGTCCATGCCTTCGGCGACATCTATTTGGCAGGGCAGCCTTTCCTCGAGGATTTGCCATTGCTCCAAGCCGAGGGCATCAAAACGATTATTAGTCTGAGGCATAAAAAAGAACTTCCCTGGGACGAAGCGAGCGCTGTCGAGCAGAACGGCATGAAATTTGTTCATATTCCATTTACGGGTGCTCAGCAACTCAAGTCGGAGGTGTTTGACAAGGTGCTGGAAATTTTGCGAGATAAGAAGCAGGGGCCGATGGTGTTGCACTGCGGATCGGCCAACCGGGTCGGCGCGATTTGGTATGCCTACCGAGTGCTCGACGGAAAGCTCTCGCCCGACGAGGCAATGAAAGAGGCCCAAAAGGTCGGTTTGCGCACCCCGGCGTATTTAGATCGGACGCGGGAATATGTGGAAGGGGTGCAGAAGGCTAAGAAAAATCCGATATCGGTTGGGCAATGAGATCGCGGTATAAGATGGATAAAGGGCTCTCGGAAAACAGGGGCTAGAAACGACCCTATGCGAGCGGTTACAATACGCTCGAGCGCGATGGCTCCCTTAGCTCAATTGGCAGAGCAATTGACTCTTAATCAATAGGTTGAAGGTTCGATTCCTTCAGGGAGCACTAGAAAACAAGGGGTTTTCTTTACTCTTTGCCAACTCGGAATTTGTGCTGCACACAATTAGGCCCGAGCTGCGGCAGTCGACATCGCCTGGGGTCCGTCCCTCGGACGGCAACTACTCAACTCCTGACTTTTCCGTCTCCTGGGCAAGTGGTAATCTACGTATTGGCCCAAACCGTCCTCTAATACGATTTCCAGGAATAGGACTGGCCCCTATTCGGGAGAATTTCCATGAAAACCGCCACAGAGCGAAGCCTGTCGGAAAAGGAGTTTCGATCTTTTTTCGAATGGTCTTTAGGTTTGATGTGTGTGGTTGACTTCGAAACCGTAATGTTCACTAAGGTCAACCCTTCGTTTACCCGAATTCTTGGTTATTCCGAAGAAGAACTTTTGGAACGCACGTTTCTCGACTTCCTCCATCCCGACGATATTCAACCTACTCTCGACATCATTGAACATCGCCTGAAGAAAGGCGAGGCGGTTCCGCATTTCGAAAATCGCTACCGTACCAAAG
>JAADIN010000274.1 GCA_013151315.1 Planctomycetota bacterium
CCCGCCACAACAATCTCAAAAATATTGACGTCAGCATTCCGCTCGGCACACTCACTGCCGTGACTGGCGTCTCGGGCAGCGGCAAAAGCTCGTTGATCCAAGACGTTCTCTACAACCAGTTGGCCCGCTCGCTGCATCGGGCCAGCACCAACCCGGGTGCCCACGATCGACTGGTTGGCGTCGAGCAGATCGACAAGGTGATTCGCGTCGACCAACGTTCGCTCGGCAACACACCGACGTCGAATCCAGCCACCTACACCGGTCTGTTTGAGCTCATTCGGCAGCTCTTCGCCCAATTGCCCGAGGCCAAGCTACGAGGTTACTCTGCCCGACGCTTCAGCTTCAACGTACCCGGCGGTCGTTGTGACCAGTGCGACGGAGCGGGCCAACTTTGCATCGAGATGCACTTTCTTCCCGACGTATGGGTCGAGTGCGACACGTGCCATGGCAAGCGATACAACCCCGAGACGCTCGAAGTCCATTACCGGGGCCGATCGGTCGCCGAGGTCCTGGCGCTCTCCTGCGGTGAAGCCTTGCAATTGTTTGAAGACATCCCAAAAATTCGCCGCATCCTGCAAACCCTTTGCGACGTGGGGCTCCAGTACTTGGCTCTGGGCCAAAGCGCAGCCACGCTCTCCGGCGGTGAGGCACAGCGCGTCAAACTGGCTTCCGAGTTGGCTCGTCCCGACACGGGAAAAACACTCTACATCCTCGACGAGCCGACCACGGGGCTGCATTTCGAAGACATCATCAAGCTGCTTGAGGTTTTGCATCGGCTGGTCGATTTGGGCAACACGGTCGTCGTGATCGAACACAACCTCGACATCATCAAACAAGCCGACTGGGTCATCGACATTGGCCCCGAGGCGGGCAGCGGCGGTGGGCAAGTGGTCGCCGTGGGCACCCCCGAGCAGATTACCAATTTGAAAAAACCCCAATTTTTCTCCCACACCGCCGCCGCACTAAAACCGGTCCTTGAAGCGGGCCCTCACGTCAAACGTAAGCTCTACGACTTCGCCGCTGCCGAAGCCTCGCGCGTCGGCGACCTCGAAATTTCCGAGCTGGGCAGCAGCGTCAAAATGCCCTGGGAAATCGATGGCCACCGCTGGCACACCCACGACCGCGTCAGTCGGGCAGGCGAGCCTTGCCGCTGGGACGGAAAAATTCTCGATGCGGTCGAGCGCCGCATCCATGAGTTGGGCGAGTTCAGCGCAACCAACTGGAATGCGCGAACCGTGGTCGAGGTGTCGGCCACCAAAAAAAACGACGGTTGGTTTTTCCACGCCATCACCGGCGAGCCCTGGCTGCTCAAACTCAAATTCCGAACCGCAAAAAAAACCTTTCAACGCGATCAACTGATGGTCGACCTCGATCTGAAACCACTCAACGATATCCCCGAGGTCGAAGCGTATGGCCGTACCTCGCGGGTAAAATGCAAAAACTTGCGTGGCCCGTGGCAGGAAGTTCAAATCGCCGCCTACAGTTGGGCCGAGATCGACACGCCGGCCTTCTGGAATTTCGTCGAAAAAGCGGTCGCCGGTTTCCGCAAGTTCACCGACCGCGTCCAACAAAACCCCGAGGACGTGATGCCCTGGAAAGTCTTAGGCCGCAAATGGCACTTGGCACGCAAGGGATTTCCGCCTGGGAAAAAACCTCAATGGCGAGGCGAAGTCCTCGAAGAACTGCTCGAACGGCTCAGTGATGCCAGCGACGGCCAACTCCTCTGGAACAACCAGCAAGTCGTTCACCTGATGGTTCCCGAACAACGCGCGCCTTGGGCGTCGGTTTACACCAAACGGCTCGCCGGCGTCGACGTGGTACTGAACGGCCCCTCGGGTGCCTTCGCCACAGGCCGCATCGCCGAGCTGGCTTCGCAACGCGCGATCAGCGCCGAAGACGACGACCGCGACCAAGTCAAGCTGCGGTTCCTCGCACCCGAAGACCTGGAACAGGGTGATCTTTCAGGCTTCCTGGAAGAGCACTTGGAAGCAGTTCGCGGCGGGACATCGCAAGCGACGGCGGGATAATCGTTGCTTGATGCCGAAGTGTTTTCCCGGAGGGTATCCAGATTTTAGCCCCTTCAGGGCATTTTTTGCTCGACACGGAAAACCTCAGGCAAGTTTTATTGTTGCGCACGCAAAATTCGGAGGAACCGTAAATAGGTCTACTGCGTCTCAGCCCCGCCTTGATTCGCCCGTGCCCGATGCCAAAGCGTCCCTAGCGTCTGCAGCAACGAGTCGGCACTGCAGCGCCGATAGGGTGAATCCTCGGGCAGATCGCGCATCAGCCGTCGATGGGCGGTCGCCAAGGCGTGATACGGCATCGTTGGGAAAATATGATGCAAGGCATGAAAGCGAAGGCCTACCGGGGCCCACATGCCGGTGACGAAAGAGTGTTTGGGATAGTCAACCGAGTCGAGTAACTGCTCAACAAACGTCATCTCCTCGCCGTTGCTGACCCAACGATGTGCGCCAAGGGTGCGCAGATGGTTCAGCACAATAATAAACATGCCCGTCAAGTAGATGTGGAGTAGAAACGTCGGAGGGAGAGTACCGGGGATAATGCCCTAGCGGAAAAAACATGCGTAAAGCGATAAAAAGAATCCACAGGAAGCAGAAAAATTCTTGAATACGAATGATGCGCAGCACTCGCGCAGTCGGTAGCGGACGAAGATATTGAGGGTTCATGACCATCGACGAGGCATGTCGATGCACCCAATCTCGCACCGGGCGACTGATCCATGTGAGGGGAGTCAGCAGGCCAAATCGAAACACGGCCGCGAGGGGCACCACGAACACTTGCGAAAGGTAAAGCAAAATCTGCCTAGCCGGCAGGTGAGTCAACGGAATATATTCTCCGTCCTCCTTCGTGCCATAGAGCTTGCGGCGATGATGGTCTAAATGGGTGTAATAAACGAATGTCGGAACCAAAAAAGGAATGCCGCAGAGCAAATTCCAGACAAAACGAAAAGCCATAAACTGTCCGTCGCGAATGTGTACCAGCTCGTGGATAAACAGCGAACAGCGGTAATACAGCAACGAGGAAACCACAAAGGCCACGATCCGAAGGGGCCAGTGCCACGCAGTGTTGGAAGTGAGCAGGTCAGGAAAATCGACCAGCATGAACGTGGCGACGCCGACCGTCCAGCTTGCCAAAAAGTCGGTCCAGTAAATCCACGGATTCGGACTGAAAAACTCGCCAACAATGGTGCGAGCTTCCGAGAGCGAGAACTCGCCTGGGGTTGCGTGGGAGTCGGACACAGATTTTTCTCTACGTAAGCCAGGGATTGGTGGACGACAGCGGACCGCCGATTTTATCCCCGTCCGGCAAAATTGGCTAGGCAACCGGTCGCTGGTTGTTGGGCCGATCCGCTCGGGATAAACTAGTCCTTTGTCACAGCGAAGCATTGGGTTATTGATGTGAGCCGTAGGCGCTAGCCTCGGGTGCCCTGGTGGCGGCGGTTTTCGTCAATTCACCCGACGCTAGCGCGTTCGGCTCACCCTAAAATTATGATTTGACAAAGCACTAGCTTGAATTTCCCTCTCCCCACCGAAAAACCCGTGCAAGAAGTTGTGTTCACAGGGCTTGGCATCGTCTGCCCACTGGGCATCGGTCGCGAGGCCGTCTGGTCGGCGGTCGCGGACCGTCGTAGCGGCGTACGGCGGATCGACCGTTTGGCCGAGACCAATTTGCCTAGCCCTCTTGGCGGTGAGGTGCTCGACTTCGAGCCCAAACAGCATGTCAAACCACGCAAGAGCCTGAAGGTCATGTCGCGTGAGACCCAGTTGGGCTTCACGGCCGCAAAACTTGCCTGGGAAGATGCGGCCTTGGACGACGCGATCGATCCTGAAAGACTGGGCGTGGTTGTCGGAGCGAATAACCTCCGTTCTCGAATCGACGATTTGGCCGATCTTTACCGAACCATTAGCGACGGCGGCCAGTTCGACATGGCCCGTTGGGGCACAGGCATGCGAGAGATGTATCCGCTCTGGATGCTCAAGTACCTGCCAAACATGATCTGTTGCCACATCGGCATCGCACTCGATGCGCGTGGACCTATTAATACGATTCTGCATGGCGAGGTCTCGGCGCTCATGGCAATTATCGAAGCAGCCGACGTGATTGCTCGCGGTCAAGCCGACGTGATGCTTGCCGGCGGGGCGAGTTCGATGCTCGAGATGATCGACCTCTCGTGGCGAGGCGGAATCGACATGTCGCGAAACCTTGCCAACCCGGCCAAGGCATGCCGCCCTTTCGACGCGGCCCGCGATGGGGCCGTGGCCAGCGAAGGGGCGACGATGTTTGTTCTCGAAAGCCGCGAACATGCCGACAAGCGTGGTGCGGTCGAGCAGGCGCGCGTGCTCGGCTACGGTCGCCGTAACGAGCCGTGCGCGATCTCCCAAAAGCCAACCGGCCAAGCGGTCCGTCAGGCAATCGAAGCGGCACTGGCGATGGGCGGCATCTCGGCAAACGAGCTTGGCCATGTGAATGCCCATGGCGTCGGAACCCTCGAAGACGATGCGATGGAAGCCCGTGCGATCGAGCAAGTTTTGGGCGACGTGCCCGTGACGGCACCCAAGAGCTTTTTCGGCAACCTAGGAGCGGCCAGCGGCGCCGCCGAATTGGCAATCAGCCTGCTGGGCATGAAACAGGGCGTGACGCCGCCGACGCTCAACTACGAGCACCCGGACCCGGCTTGCCCGGTGAATGTCGTTAGCACCTCGCAACCGGCCCGGTCGCCCAACATCTTGGCGCTAAACCACCGACGTACGGGGCAAGCCGTTTCGCTGCTCGTGAGTGCGGAGAGGTAGCGAAGCCTGTTACCTTTTTTACTCCGGCGATCTGTCAGATCGCGGCTATTCTCTCTGGCAGATCGCGGCTCTCTCTGGTAAATCGCGGCTATTTCCTTTTCAATCCCGACGGAGCGCGCGAGCGATGTCGCGCTGCATGTCCTTTTTCTTCAGCGATTCGCGTTTGTCGAATTGCTTCTTGCCGCGACAGATACCCATCAGCACCTTCGCTCGGCCACGATGAAAATACATCTTCAACGGCACGAGCGTGAGATTCTTTTCGTAGGCTTGGGCTGCGAATTTGTTGATTTCGCGGCGATGCAGCAGCAACTTCCGGCGGCGTTTCGGAATATGGTTGAGCTGATGAGCGAAGTTGTATTCAGAAATGTCGCAGCCGACGAGCCAGACTTCCTCTTTTTCGACCCGGCCATAAGCCTCGTCCAGCGAAACTTGGCCATTGCGCAGGCTTTTCACCTCGCTGCCGGTCAACACGATCCCGCACTCGAGCGTATCGAGAACTTCGTAGTGGTGCCGCGCCTTGCGATTCCGAGAGATGACGCGTTGGTTCTTTTCGTCATCCTTGGCCGAAGCCGGTTTTTTCTTGCTCTTCTTAGCCGTGATCAGGGTCTCCCGCCGAAAATTATGCCGTGAGGGTTTCCCTGCAGAATAGCTGCTAACCGCGTCCTAGTCGACCAGCGAGGAGTCGCTCTCCAGGGGTGTCGGCAAGCCGCTCAGAAGCGACCCCAGCACGGGCGACTGGGGTTTGGGCTCGTCAGGCCCCGATTGGTAATGCGAGTAGAGGTCGGCGTGGATCTGTGCGCACTGCAAGTAGCGAAGCCGTACTTCCTCGTCTTTTTTCATCAACTCCTCAAGACGCCTCACGTCCTGCTCTTCGAGGTGATCGTCAAGAAACGACCAAATGAGCTGCTCGGCATGATCCAAGAGCGATTGCTCCGACTCGAGGGGAGCTTTTTTTTCGAAATTCATGACCCATTTTCCTTCGCGGTTTCGTAAAGTCAGCCCCCCAAAAACGCGTCCACTGCACTGTCTGTCGTCCTTTTTCCAACAAAAGCATAGCCGATTTACAAAAGTCGGCATCTTCTGACAAGATCGCTTCGCGAGCCCCCCGAGGCTTTTCGCTAGACAAACCCCCAGCAGCGCGGGAAAGTGCAGCTATCCCACATCAAAAATCCCACATCAAACATTAAACATTCCCCCCTATGCCCAACCACCTAGCCAACGAAACGAGCCCCTATCTGCTGCAACACAAGGACAATCCGGTCGATTGGTATCCTTGGGGCCCTGAGGCGC
>JAADIN010000136.1 GCA_013151315.1 Planctomycetota bacterium
TGATGACCGACCCCATCGCCGACATGCTAACGCGCATCCGCAATGCCGTGCGTATCGAGCGAGCTCTCGTCGAGATGCCCCATTCCAAAGTCAAGCGTGGGGTGGCCGAGGTGCTCAAGCGAGAAGGCTACATTTGGGATTGGCGCGAGGAAGAGGCCAGCGATGCGCCAGGAAAAAGACTTTGCATCGACCTCAAGTACGGACCCAATGGCGAACGAGTAATCAGACACATCAAGCGAGTGAGCAAGCCCGGAAGACGCGTTTACAGTCGTGCCAATGGACTCAAGCCGATCCTTAACGGACTAGGCATTACCATTATTAGCACGAGTCGCGGGGTGGTAAGCGATCGCGAAGCGAGACAAAAAAATCTTGGTGGCGAAGTCTTGTGCGAGCTGTGGTAAGAAAGAGCTGAGAGCGAAAACTTATGTCAAGAATTGGTAAAAAACCCATTGCGATTCCTTCCGGCGTGAAGGTCAACGTCGCTGATCGTGAGATTAGCGTCGAAGGCAAGCTCGGCAAGCTGGTCTGGAGCCATCGCAAGGAAATCGGCGTCACGGTCGACGAAGAATCCAAGTCCGTCATCGTCGCGCGTCACAACGAAGATCGTCAAAGCCGCGCCTTGCATGGGCTCACACGCGCCTTGGTCCAAAACATGGTCGTCGGCGTCGCCGAAGGCTACGAAAAACGACTCGAGATTCACGGCGTCGGCTACTTGGGCGCGATTGACAACGGCGTCCTCCAATTGCGAGTTGGCTTCGCGAACGAAATTCACAAAAAAATCCCCGCAGGACTCGACGTGACCTGCCCCGACCAGACGCATGTCGTGGTCAAGGGAATCGACAAACAAAAGGTCGGCCAGTTTGCCGCCGAGGTCCGATCGGTACGAAAGCCTGAGCCCTACAAAGGCAAAGGAATTCGCTACGAAGGCGAGCAAGTTCGCCGCAAAGCAGGCAAAACCGCAAAGTAAATTAGCGCCGTCCGCACGGACGAATACCCAAGCGAAAAACAACAAACCAACGAAACCGCAAACACAGCAAGTCAATCATGGATCATCACAAGGCAACCGGAAAGCAGCGGCAGCGGCGACGATACCGCGTTCGCAAACGCCTCAAGGGTACGCCCGAACGACCTCGACTTTGTGTCAGCCGAAGCCATCGAAACATCACCGCCCAGGTGATCGACGACCTTTCCGGCAAAACCATCGTCAGCGCTTCGACCACCAACAAAGCAACGGCAAAAGGCCTGAAATACGGTGGCAATGCCGGAGCTGCAGAAGCCATCGGCAAGGCGATTGCCGAGCGGGCGATCGAAGCAGGGGTCAGCCAGGTCTGTTTTGACCGGGGAGACAACAAGTATCACGGTCGAGTCGCAGCCTTGGCCAACGCGGCCCGCGCTGCAGGACTCAAGTTTTAGAAAGAAACCTAACTAGTGAGCCGCAACGCGCTAGCGTCGGGTTGCGAAGGCATATCGCTGCCTACCCGACGCTAGCGCGTAGCGGCTCACACAAAGATGAAATATTACCAAGATACAAAACAACTACGCACGTTCTTTTTCCAGGAGTACCCAGCGTGGCAGCCGGTTCACGAAATAAACGAAGAGACAAAAAAGAATCCTCTCGCAGCGGCGAGTACATGGAAAAGGTCGTCAAGATCAAGCGATGCGCGGCCGTCGTGAAGGGTGGCCGACGCTTCAGTTTCGCTGCCATGGTCGTTCTTGGTGATGGCAAAGGAAAAGTTGGCTGGGGCTACGGCAAAGCCAACGAAGTTCCGCCCAGCGTCGAAAAGGCGGTCAAAGAGGGCATGCGAAACATGGTCACCATACCGCTCGACGAAGCTACGATTCCTCATCAGGTGAAAGGTCGCTTTGGCGCCTCCCAGGTCGTTCTTGTGCCCGCAAGGCCAGGTACCGGCGTGATCGCTGGAGCTGCCGTGCGAGCCGTTTGCGAAGCTGCCGGAATTCACGATATCCTGACCAAAAGCTTTGGATCGAACAATCCCGTGCCGCTGGTCAAGGCAACCATTGCAGCACTCCAACAGCTGCGTCCCAAATTCGATGTCGAACGCTTGCGCGGAGTGACCCTTTCATGATTCTCAATGATATCCATCGCGGTATTCGCCGCAACAAAAAACGCAAACGGATTGGTCGCGGCCCCGGGTCGGGACACGGCAAAACCTCTGGACGTGGCCACAAGGGCCAAGGCTCGCGGGCCGGTTCGTCTCAGCATCCGACCTTCCAGGGCGGCTCGATGACGTTGATACGCCGCATACCTAAACGGGGCTTCAACAATCGCTGGGGTCTAACCGTTGCCGTGGTGAACGTCGGCCAAATCGACCAAGCTTTCGAGGCGGGTGAGGAAGTCACGCTCGAAGTCCTCGCCGCGAAGAACCTCGCCAAAGGGCAATTCGACCTGCTCAAAGTGCTCGGCGATGGCGAGTTGACCAAGAAGCTCAAAGTCTCGGCACACCGTTTTAGCAAGTCGGCGATCGAGAAAATCGAAAAAGCGGGAGGCGAAGTGGTCATCCTGCCCGGCAAGACGACCGTCGCCGAAAAGAAACGCGAACTCAAGAAGAAGTCGAGAGCGTCTTGACCCCTTGCTCTGACCTGCTGCTTTCATATGTCCTCAAGGCCAATTTGCAATTTTCAATTTGCAATTTTCAATTTGCAATGACCTAGGATCGAGCCATGTGGGAAAAAATACGCGTCGTCTGGCAAATCCCCGAGCTACGGCAGAAAATTCTGCTAACCCTCGGTCTACTCGCCGTCTATCGCCTCGGCTTTCAAATACCGCTCTCGATTGCCGACCCTGACAAAATTCAGGCAGCCAGCCAAGCAGGCGGCATGGCCGATGTCTTGCAGGCCGTCGCCGTCTTCAGTGCCAGCCAGCTTACGCAGGTAACAATTTTCGGCCTGGGCATCATGCCCTATATCTCGGCTTCGATTATTTTTCAATTGCTCGGCAGCGTCTATCCGCCGCTCGAAGCCTTGCAAAAAGAAGGCGAGTCGGGTCGCAAGAAAATCAACGAGTACACCCGTTATGCGACCGTGGCGATCTGTTTGATCCAAAGTTGGATCTACGTCAACGCATATATTGTAGGTGCCGACTTGGTTGATGCGGCTTATCTCGATCCAGAGACTGGTGTGCTCGGGTTTGGTTGGAAGCTCGTTTCTGTGCTCACGATGACTGCCGGAACGGTGTTCCTCATGTGGATTGGCGAGCAAATCGACGAGTTCGGCATCGGAAACGGTATTAGTCTCTTGATTATGGCCGGCATCCTTGCCGCCATGCCGGGGGCCGGTTTCGATTTGCTCAAGCAGGCTTCCTTTGAGTTGGGCGGCGGTCCTGGTGGAAAATTGGGGATCGAGCAATTGCTGCTCCTCGCCGTGATCTTTGTTGCCGTGGTCGTCGGCGTGGTCTACATCACGCTCGGCCAGCGACGAATCCCAATGCAAAGCGCCAAGCACGTTCGTGGCCGCAAGGTTTTCGGCGGCACCCGACAGTATCTCCCACTGAAGGTCAATCAAGCGGGCGTCATGCCGATCATTTTCGCCAGCAGCCTGTTGATGCTTCCAACCTTGATATTCACCCAACTGGGCTCGGTCAACTGGGCCGAGGGGAGTTTTGGGGAGGTTTTTTTCCGCTGGTCAAGTGCCGCCTTCGAGCGAAATTCGTTCTTCTGGGTTTTGTCCTTTGTTGCCTTGATTTACTTTTTCTGCTTCTTTTGGACCGCGATTACTTTCAATCCCAAAGACGTTTCCGATAATCTCAAGAGCTACGGCTCATTTATTCCCGGCTACCGGCCTGGAAAGCGAACTTCCGACTACCTCGAAAAAGTAATGTTCCGCATTACCTACGTCGGAGCGGGCTTCCTAGCACTCGTGGCCATCATCCCGACTTTGATTTCGAGTTCGATGGGCGTTTCGTTTATGGTGGCCAGCTTTTACGGCGGTACCGGCTTGTTGATTGCGGTGAGTGTGGCGTTTGATCTTGTGCAAAAGATCGACAGTCATTTGGTGATGCGCAACTACTCGGGACTATTGGAGTAGCCTGCTCAGCACAGGGGCACAACCGTTCACTGCGGTTGGCCTGTTGTGATACTTGGGGCATCAGAATGCCATGCAGATTGTTTTCATTGGTCCTCCTGGCGCTGGCAAAGGAACTCAGTCGGTTCGACTGGCCGAGCATTTGCAGGTCCCCCATCTTTCGACCGGCGACATGCTGCGAGAAGCTTGTCGCCAGAAAACCGCCATCGGAATTCAGGCGGCCGAGGCAATGGGTTCGGGCCAACTGGTTTCCGACGAGCTGGTGGAGGAAGTGGTTTTTGAGCGTCTGAGCCAGCCCGATTGTCGCAAGGGCTATATTTTAGACGGTTTCCCTCGTACCGTGCCCCAGGCAGATGCCTTCGACCGATGGCTTGCCAAGCGAGGGCGACCCCTTTCAGCGGCCCTCGTGTTGCAGGTCGATCAGGAGGAACTTCTTGAACGCCTTTCCAGCCGGGGACGCCAGGATGACGACCGAGAGACAGTCGCCCAGCGACTCAGGCTATATGACCAACTCACGAGTCCTCTGCTAGACTACTACCGCCAGCACCATATTCTGCACGGGATCGATGGCAGCGGGTCTCAGGACGAGGTCTTTGGCAGGATTCAAAAAGTGGTCGCCGAGCTGGAAACCATGAAGCCAGAGTAAGCGAAACAATTTAACATCGGGGCTTGCCCCGATTTCCCAAAAACTATGCTGCACCTAAAATCAACACGCGAAATCGGCCTTATGCGCCAAGCAGGCCTTGCTGTCTGGCAGGCCCATCAAATCGCCGCCGAAATGTTTTGCCCAGGCGCGACGACTGCCGAGGTCGATCATGCGGTTGCCGAGCACTTTGCACGCCTGAATGCTAGGCCCTTGTTTCTCGACTATCCCAATTCCGTCAAGAACAAGCCGCCGTTTCCTGCGGTCACTTGCATGTCGGTCAACGAAGCGGTCGTCCACGGCATCCCGAACAATCGGCCACTCGAGGAAGGCGACATCGTGAGCATGGACACCGGTTGCGTGCTCAATGGTTGGTGCGGCGACGCGGCCGTAACCTACCCCGTGGGACGAGTTTCCCACGAAGTCCAGAAGCTCCTTGATGTAACCCAAGGGGTTCTCGATCTGGCCATCGAGCAGATGCACCACAAGACCCGATGGAGCCAAGTCGCCCGGCAGATGGCTCAGTACGTGGCCGACCACGGATTTTATACCGTCGAGTGCTTTGTCGGGCATGGCATAGGCCGCGAAATGCACGAGGATCCTCAGGTCCCCAATTTTTCGAGCCGGTCTTTGCGGGGCAGTGGAGATTTCCTGATTGAGCCAGGGCTTGTCATTGCCGTCGAGCCGATGGTGAATATAGGTACAAAAAGGGTCAAAATGCTGGCCGACAAGTGGACCCAAGTGACTGCCGATGGTCGTTTTAGTGCCCATTTCGAGCATACGCTCGCGATTACCGAGGACGGCCCCATCGCGTTGACGGTCGCCCCAACCCCCGCTGAGGCCGCCGTGCTGGCAGTTGGTTAGCGCCGACGGCCCCCCACTTGCGTAGGAGCCCATGTAGACCCTAAAAAAAATCGTCAATCGGCACGTCTTTTGCTCAGGAGCCCTTGAAGCATACGCCCCGATCAGTCTATATTCATATGTTTCGCAAAATAGAAAAATAGTCGACGTTGCCATCGGAGCCCATGTTTGTTGTTGGGAGTCGATGTTGGTCGGCAGGAGAGATAAGCGATGAAGGTTCGAGCCAGCGTGAAACGGATTTGCGACAAGTGCAAGGTCGTACGTCGCAAAGGTGTCGTGTTTATCGTATGTAGCAACCCTCGTCATAAGCAGCGACAGGGATAGCAGTCGTTAGTCGTAAGCAAGTGCGACTAGGTACCAACACCTAGCGAGTACGAACCCTAACGACTTATACCTAAAGCCTTAATTTTGGAGTAACCGAAGATGCCCCGTTTGTTAGGTGTCGACATACCCCCAGATCGCCCCACGGTCATTTCGTTGACCTACCTTTTTGGTGTGGGTCCGAAGATTGCTCGTGATCTTTGCCACAAGGCAGGCATCGACCCGCAAGTTCGCGCACGCGAATTGGGCGAAGATGCCGTGGCCCGATTGGCCGCCTTGCTCGACAAAGACTACGTCGTCGAAGGCCAGTTGCGTCGCCAGACCAGCCAAAACATTTCGCGCCTTCGCGACATCGCTTGCTATCGCGGGTTGCGACATCGTCGAGGCTTGCCCGTTCGAGGGCAGCGCACCAAGACCAACGCACGCACACGCAAAGGTCCCAAGAAAACCGTCGCAGGCAAAAAGGGTGTGAAGGATCTCCGATAACACATCCGAGTCGCACACGTAAGATAACGAACTACCAGCAACCGAAGCCCGCAGAGAGAAATCAAAAGTGGCTAAAGCAACCAAACCGAAGTCAAAAAAGAAAAGCGCACGTCGAAACGTGACCGTCGCTGTCGCGCACATTATCGCGACGTTTAACAACACCATGGTCACGATTACCGACACCAAGGGAGATACACTCTGTTGGGCAAGTGCCGGCACCACGGGATTCAAGGGCAGCCGAAAGAGCACGCCCTTTGCCGGGCAATGTGCCGCACAGCAGGCCGCCGAGAAGGCGCGCAAATTTGGCGTCAAAGATGTCGAAGTCCGAGTCAAGGGCCCCGGAAGTGGTCGCGAGAGTGCCATCACCGCCCTCGAAGCTGCCGGCCTCAAAGTGAAGTCGATCGAAGACGTGAGCCCTTTGCCTCACAACGGATGTCGACCACGCAAGAAACGTAGAGTCTAAGAAGTAGAGTTGAGAGAACAAAGTAGCACGACTCCACGAGTCGTATTGTTTTCAACGACCAGGCGACTCGGAGAGTCGTGCCACACTTTTCAGGATGAGAGTTGCCGCTGCCAAGTTGTATTAGCGCAAGTTGCATTAACGATTAACGGTTTAGAAAAAGAGCGAAAAAGAAAAAATGGCTAGATACACCGGACCTGTTTGCCGTTTGTGCCGTCGCGATGGCATGAAGTTGTTCCTCAAAGGCACGCGTTGCGATACCTCCAAATGTGGGATCGAGCGCCGCGAGGCGCCTCCTGGGCAAACTCAATATCGTCGCGGAAAACAGACCGACTACGGCCTGCATTTGCGTGAGAAGCAAAAAGTAAAGCATTACTACGGCGTCTTAGAACGCCAGTTTCGACGCTACTTTCAGAAGGCCGAGCACACCAAGGGCAACACGGGCGACGCCCTGATGGCTCTTCTGGAAAGTCGGCTCGACAACGTCGCCTATCGAATGGGATTCGGAGAAAGCCGCAGCGCGGCCCGTCAGTTGATCAATCACGGTCATGTGACCATCAACGGCGGACGCTGCGATGTCGCCAGTTACCAAGTCAAAGTGGGCGACGTCATCCGCGTGAAGAATCGGGCCAAGAGCCTCGATCGGGTCCGTGCCTCCTTGGCCGAAAATACCCATGATGTCCCCGACTTTTTGTCACTCGCCGAATCGGACATTCCCGAAGGCGTGGTCGGCCGGTTGCCGCTGGCAGAAGACGTCTCGATTCCCATCGAGGTCCAGTTGATCATCGAGCTGTGCTCCAGGTAAAAAGCTGTTAGCGATCAGCCTTCAGCTATCAGTAACCTTTAGCTAACAGTAAATAGAACAGATATCGCAAGTTGCTTCACACACCCAACTAGCTGACAGCGGATCGCTGACAGCCAATAGCTTTTAAGGAAATATCTCATGCATATTCGATGGCGTGGACTTGAACTACCGAGTCAAGTGACTTGTGAAGTGGAGACCCTCTCGGAAACCTACGGCAAATTCATCGCCGAGCCGTTCGAGCGAGGGTTTGGTACGACGATTGGAAACGGACTCCGCCGGATTCTGCTTTCCAGCCTCGAAGGCAGTGCCGTCACTCAGATCAAGGTCCACAACGCGCAGCACGAGTTCACGACCATCCCGGGCGTACTCGACGACGTGACCGACATCGTCCTCAACATCAAGTCGCTTGTCGTCAAAAACTACAGCGATTCGACCAAAGTCTTGCGAGTCGAACGCAATACGGCAGGGCAAGTCACGGCAGCCGATATCGAAACCGACGAAGCCGTCGAAGTGATCAACAAAGATTTGGTTATCGCCACCCTGACCGAAGACGTCCCCTTCATGATCGAGATGGTGGTCGAGAATGGTCGTGGCTACGTGCCGTCCACCGAGCACGCCGAAAATGTCCAAGATAAGGAAGTCGGCATCATTCCCATCGATGCGGTCTTCAGTCCCGTAACCCGCGTCCGCTATTCGATCGAAGAGACGCGAGTTGGCCAAAAGACCAACTACGACAAGCTCATCATCGAAGTCCAAACCGATGGCTCGATTGGTCCCGAGATGGCTATCGTCGAGGCCGCCAAAATCCTTCGCAAGCATCTCACCCCGTTTGTGCAATACACCGAGCTCGGTCCCCAAGTCCATTCCGCTTCGCGAGGATCCATCGGCGGCGGTGCCGACAATGCCTTGGAAATGAAGCTCAACATGAGCCTCGCCGAACTCAACTTGTCGGTTCGCGCCGGCAACTGCCTTGAAGCCGAAAATATCTTGCAGGTGCGAGATTTGGTTTGTCGCACCGAGGACCAGCTCCTCGAAGTGCGAAACTTTGGCGAGACCACCTTGGCCGAGGTTCAGCTCAAGCTTCGCGAACTAGGACTCCACTTGGGAATGCGAGTCCCCGGGCCTCCCGCCAGCGTTTAGAGTCTACGAATAAGCTACAAAAATCACCTTGCAAAATTGCCAGAGACCCCTGTCATGAGACATCGAAGAAAAGGCCGAGTCTTAGGCCGAAGCCCGAAACATCAGCGCGCCTTATTGCGCAGCTTAGCAACCGCTCTGTTCCTTACGGAACGCGATGCCGAGTACGATGAAAACGCGCCCAAGGTCAAAGGCCGCATCATCACGACCATCAGCAAGGCCAAGGAAGTGCGCCCGCTAGTCGAAAAGTGCGTCACGATCGCACGTCGCTCGTTGGCTGCCCAAGAAGCGGCCGCCGAACATAGCACGAGCGCCGAGCGCGGCTCCGAAGAGTGGAAGTCGTGGCGATCTGGCGACCAGTGGAATGCCTGGAATCAAGCGATAGCTCCCGCCGTCGCAGCCCGCCGCCGATGCGTTCAATTGTTGGGCGACAAGCAAGCCGTCAGAATCTTGTTCGACGACATTGCCCCTCGATTTGCCGATCGTCCAGGTGGATACACACGCATCGTTCGTCTGGCCAAGCCACGGCTGGGCGACGCCGGAGTTCGAGCGATTTTAGAGTTTGTCGGCGTCCGAGATCGAGTCGTCAAGCGCAGCGAAAAGCCTGCATTCGATGCGACCGAGGAAGTCGAAGAGCAAGTCACCGCCGAGACGGAAACAGAAAAAGACGCCGAATAGTCGTCAAACTCTCAATCCCAAGGCGGCCTCGTTAGCGCTGTCGGCAACGACATCTTTCAACAAGAAAAATTGCACCACAGCGAGCCGGCTCGTCCCCGAGCCCGAAAAAACACGCCCGTGCAATGAAACCCCCAAGCTGCGGATTCGACTTCACCACCGCGATGCGTCGCCTCTGCGAAGACATCGTCGCCCGACTACCCGACCTAAGCCACATCGACCTAGCGCGCGTGGCCATCAGCCTTTGCCGAACGCGCCAAACCGGCGCGCATGGCACTTACGCCTCGCTAACCCCTCTACGGTTCGAGTCAGGCGCCACCCAAAAAAACCTCCGCGGTCGGCCCCACCGAGTCCAGCGAGTCTGCGACGAATCGGGCAACGAATTTCTCTACATCCTGAGTTTCTACGTCCCCCGTTTTCTCGACACGTCGCTCGAAGAAAAGCTCACCACCGTGCTGCACGAGCTCTGGCACATCAGCCAAGATTTCGACGGCGATCTGCGCCGTTTCGAGGGCCGATACTACGCCCACGGTTCATCCCAACGCGACTACGACGCGAAGATGACTAAGCTCGCCCAGCGCTGGTTGGCCCTCGACCCACCCCAACATCTGTATCACTTCCTAGAGCCCAATTTCGAGCAGCTCTCCGCAGAGCACGGCGGCCTCACCGGCCAGCATTGGCCCACCCCCAGGCTGATCCCCACATAGCCCCACCGTCCCGGGGGATGAAAACTTTTTTGAACAAATGACCGTCCCTCGAGGGTCTATACAATAGATCCCCATGGCAGACACCGATTCACAACTTGCACGGCGGCTGGCTCGAGGCGAAGAGACGGCGTTTGCCGAGCTGTACGATGCCTGTGCCGAGCGGTTGTTGCGCTATTTGACTATGCGGCTGGCTTCTGCCGACAGGGCGGCCGATGTGTTGCAGACGGCAATGCTGCGGGCAGTGAAGTCGCGACGACGCTTTGCCAAGGTCGACAGCCCGGCGGCTTATCTGTTTCAGATAGCCCGCAACGAAGCGGCTCGATTGGCCAAGCGTCTGGCCCGACGTTCGGAACAATCGCTCACCGCCGAGCAGATGTTGGAGCTGATAGACAAAACGGAAGATTCTCGCGAGGACGTCGAAACGATTCTTGCCGCTTTGGCTCGACTGGAGGAGGAGGATCGCGAGTTGGTTCAGCTGAAGATACACGCCGGGCTGACGTTTCGCGAGATCGCAGAAATTACAGGCCGACCGCAGGCGACAGTTGCCACGCGCTATCGGCGGGCCCTCGATTCGCTACGACCGTGGTTGATGAAGCAGTATCAAGAGTAAGTGAAAAATTTTCAGCAGTGGTTAGCGCCGACGGCCACGTCGTTTGCGTAGAGGCCAACGTCGAGTACAAAAAAATCCCCCTAGCCCAAACCCATGAAGAACAATTCGATGAACACTCCACAAAACCCGTTCGACGATCCAGTAGAAGCACCCCTTGCCCGTTTGCAGCCAAGCGTTGCCGCCGACGGTCTGCGAGATGCGACGCTTGGCCGGGTGCAGCGCGAATTGCGAGCGTCGCATTGGGACCGACGGCTCGGTCGCATAGCGGCAAGCCTGCTTGTGGTGGGAATCGGCATGAACGTCGCTACGATCAATAAGCGACCGGCCTTGCCCACCGGTGGACAACTTGCCGCCCGTCCTACGACCGAGGCCATCGCTGAATTGGCCGTCACGATGGCCGAAGTGACCGACATCGAAACGGCCAACATTTTCGCTCGGCATTTGGCGGCACTGGGCGGATTTCCGCTCGGTAGCGATCAGGCCGATGCGATTGCGCGTGAAATCGATCGGCGTCTCTCTCCAGCCGTAGCTCGTGGAAAGGAAGGCTAACGATGTCTCGGCTGAAACGAATCATGAAACGGTTGGCGATTGGATTTGCTATTCTGGTTGCGATGCTGCTGATCGTGAACGGGGCCTATAGCTGGCATACGGGACGCCAGCTAGAGCAGCGGTTGGCCAAGCTTCGCGCTGCTGGCGAGCCGACCACGTTTGCCGAGTTGGCACCCAAGCCAATTCCACCGGAGCAAGACGCGGCTATTCATCTCCAGCGGCTGGCTCCCCAACTGAAAGCGTTTGCCAAGGAACATGTTGATTTTCTTGACCGAACACCGCTGGGGAAATCGTTCAGCGAACGAGACCGAGGCGAACCGCCAACATCGGAGCAGATCGCCGCGATTCGTGAAATTTTGTCACACTATCCCGATCTGCCGCAGGCGATTGACGAGGCCTCCCGCTGCGAAGAGTATGCATCGCAAATTGATTATACGGTGGCTGACTGTGCAGCAGACCGTTGCGTAGCAGGGCATTGCTCTTCTTCACCGGTACTCGACGCACTGATGTCCAGCACGAACGACCGTCGCACACCTGGTCGGTTTCTTCGCTGGAATGCCATCGTATTGCTTACCGAGGGAAAACAGGACGAGGCGCTCAAGACGGGATTGGTCACTTTGCGATTGGCTCGGCACTACGACCGTGAGCCTGCCCTGGTCAATGGTTTGATTGCCTGCGCTGTTCGTGGGGCTTCTGCGCATAGCCTGAACTTGGTACTTCGTAGTGGACCTCTCTCTGCCGAGGTTCGCCAGCAGCTTGATGAAGAACTGGCCCGGCATGAAAATCCAACGCGGGTTTTGCATGTCATGAAAACTGAGCGGGTGATTAACCTCAGTGCGTCGAGAAGCTTATTCGTACAGGCTTGGTGGTTGCCGTGGATAGAGAGAGGACTATTAGTTGACACGATTGATTACTACGAACGATTGCTTCCGGTAATCTCTCAACCTTGGCACGAATCGCACAAACAAATTCACCGGCTGAACGCCGAGGTTTCGTACTTAACCAATGTCTCCGGCGCTTTGATTGGTTTGCTTACCTCTACGATTGAGGCGGCCCGGGAAGCATTCGATCGCGCCACCGCCACGCTGCGATGCCTACGGATTCTCAACGCACTCACCGCCTTCGCCCAAGCCAATGGTCACGAAGCTGAAGGGCTCGACGACCTGGACCTGCCCGAAGCAGCCAAGATCGACCCATTCTCTGGCAAGCCGTTGCGGCTGAAATGGACCGACGACGGCTGGGTGGTCTACTCGGTCTTCAAAAACGGCACGGACGACGACGGCGATTTCAAAGACCAAGCCGACTGGGGCCTGGGACCAACTGGGTATCCCGGGGTGGAGTGAACTCTGCGTTTCCACCCCTCTGCGCGGCCAAAAAAAACGCTCGCCAACCATTCGGTTTGCGAACTTTCTCGGAAAATTTCCTGCCGAAAAATCCCAAAAAAACGATGCCGACAAAAAAATGGAGGCAAAAAGCCTTGACTCCGTAGTAGGGTACGGGGTGTATGATGTCTTCCGAATTGCGAGGAGCCCCTATGAGACCAATGACGATCGGAAAGGTTGCTAATCGTGCCGGAGTCGGAGTCGAAACCGTCAGATTCTATGAGCGAGAAGGCTTATTGGAAAAACCGACTCGCTCGGCCTCAGGCTATCGGCAGTTCGACGAAGATGTCGTCAGACGCTTGGAGTTCATCAGCCGGGCGAAAGAACTTGGCTTTACGCTGAACGAAATCAAAGAACTCCTCTCCCTGCGAGTCGGCCCCGAGACTTGTTGCGAGGACATAAAAGGAAAGGCCGACGCCAAGATAGCCGACATCGAAACCAAAATCACAACGCTTCGCAGAATGAAAAAAGCATTGATCCGACTTTCGACAGCATGTGGCGAGAAGGAACCGACTGCCGACTGTCCCATCCTCGAAGCATTGGAAGGCCGAAGACCAACATAAAAGGGATGAGCATGGATACTACAGCATCAACGGGCGAGAGATGCCCCACCTGCGGCAACAAGGGGCGAAGCGTCAAGCCATTGACCCTGCGAGCCTTGCTCAACAAGGAGTTGGTAGACAACCTCGGAAACGCAGACTACCGATTCTGTGATGCCGCCGACTGCGAAGTCGTTTACCACGGCCATGGGCAGATTTTCTCCAAGTCGCAATTAAGCGTTCCGGTTGGCGTCAAGGAAACCACTGGTCAGCGGCCCTTGTGCTACTGCTTTGGGCATTCCGTCGCCAGCATCAAGGCCGAACTTCGTACGAAGGGGCGTTCGGACGCACTTGAAGACATTCGTCAAAAAATGAAGGCTCCCGGCTGTCGGTGCGAGACCGAAAACCCATCCGGCGCGTGTTGTCTGGGCAGCGTTGCGAAAGGAATCGAAACGGCTCAGAAAGAGCTTGGAATGAGTGATGCTGTTATGCCAACGGAAAACGTGAACTTCTCGTCGAGTCGTGGTGAGACTCTCGCCAAAGTAGGCACCCTGCTGTCGGCCATCATGGCTTCAAGTTGCTGCTGGTTGCCTTTGGTGCTGTTGGCCCTCGGCGTCTCGGGAGCCGGTATTGCCTCGACTCTGGAAGCTTACCGCCCTCTATTCATGGTCATCACATTCAGTTTTTTATCGGCAGCGTTTTACTTTGCCTATCGCCCCAAGAAGGCAACCGTCGGCGGCAAACACGATGGTTGTGCTACTGAAGAGGTCGAAGATTGTTGTTCTCCAGCCGCTAAGGGACGTTTCGGCATGATGGCAATGAACAAGATCATGCTCTGGGGAGTGACGGCCATGGCCGTGGCATTTTTGTTCTTTCCCAGCTACGTGGGGTCTTTACTTGAGGGCGATGGGAGTGCCGTAACAAAAGGCATGAACCGTTCGGTATTTGCCATCGAGGGGATGACATGCGAGGGCTGTTCAGCCATCGCCGCCAAGGCGATTCGTGGCGTATCCGGTGTACTCGCCGTGGAAGTGAGCTATGAAAATGGGCTGGCTGTGGTCGGCACTGAAGTAGGCCGTACGGTCCCAAAGGATGCAGTCCTTAAAGCGATTGAGGGTGCCGGATATACGGGATCCATCCAACTAACTAAAGATGACAAGTAATTCCGTTCGAACGGTTTCCAGGCGCTTTGCCAGAGAACTGCCGGACATCTTCAGCATGGGAGATTGCCATGCCACTTCCTTTTTTCTGCACCTCGCCACCCCTCCGCGCGGCCAAAAAAAACGCTCGCAATCACTCCTTCAATAAGCGATAATTTTCATCGCACAAAGAGTAGCACGCCTCTCCGAGTCGTGTGGTTATCAACAAACACGACTCGGAGAGGCGTGCTACTCTGGGACGAAAATTCCAAAGTCCCCAACCCTTTTGTCACTTCAACCCCACATCGCGTTTTCGTTTTCGTGCCTAAACTCATGCCTCCAGCTGGGACAATAGCTTGCCATGCCAGAGCAAATCCCCAAACAGAGCCTCCCGTTTCGTCCTTTTGTCGCAAAACACGGGGCGAAACTCCCCAGCAATGCCCGACACTTGCTAGCAATGCTAGACCGCATTGACGCCTCGTAGGGCTTTGCGTAACTTTCCAGCCCCTCTCTTTTCAATCCAAGCGAAACCTGCATGCCACCTTGCCCACCATTACGACGGCACCGATCACTCGCTACGAAGTGGTTTGCATTCGTTCTGCTACTGCCAGGAATTTCAGGGTGTAGCGTGATGCTCTCTGAACCTCTGTCGTTAGAGAAACTTTCGACAGAGGAGCAGACGTTTCTGCGACCCGTCAAAACGGCTCCTGACAGCGTGACTCTGGAGATATTTCAAGTAAGGATTCCGGCCAACGATGTCGAGTTGACCGAAGAGCTTTGGAGCTCCATCGACGAGCAACGGCTTGGCGTCGCATTGCGCCGCAACTTGGTAAAAGACGGCTTCCGAGCAGGAGTGCTAGGCGGAGCGATGCCCGACATGCTGGCTAGGTACTTGAATCTTCAAAGCGAAATGCCAGAAGTTTCCTCCGAGCAGTTGATTACCGATCAAAGCGCCGATCCGCGTGCGATTCGCCGAGTCATTCAACTCAATCGCCGTGAGGCAGCCACGGTGCAAGCGTCCGATCTTCAGCCGCAACTGTTTGTGATGACCGAAGACGAGAAGGGCTTGAAGGCTCACAATTACGACCAGGTGCAAGCCGTGTATTCCCTGCGCGCGGAACCCGTGGCCGGACAACGCGTCTCGATCCGTTTGACTCCCGAGTTGCAGCATGGCGAAATGCGGAACCGTTACTCGGGAAGTGCGAGAGGCATTTTCTTGATGACGCCATCGCG
Source organism: Planctomycetota bacterium (assembly GCA_013151315.1). Classification (GTDB taxonomy): domain Bacteria; phylum Planctomycetota; class Planctomycetia; order Pirellulales; family Lacipirellulaceae; genus Bythopirellula. Next base: position 15,589 of record JAADIN010000136.1, read on the forward strand.
CGAACGAGAGATTTTTGACCAGCTCGAGATAGCTACCGATCTTGCCGCGGGCGAGCTCCTCGTGGTGAGTTGCCTTTCGGCAGTGCCCAGCAGTTTGGGGCAAGCGTTCCACGCCATCGATCGGGGGGGACCCGCCGAGCACAAGATGCTGCTCGTGCGGCTATTGCAAGTGCCAGGAAGCGAGATTTTAGCAGACGCCGGACCCGAGTAGCCCCTCGGCCCCAAAAACTGCTAGAATGCGACTCAGCCTACATTGGTGGTTAGGATTTAGTCGTGAGTCGTTAAGGATTTTTCCCAACGACTCACGACTAACCCCTTACGCCTCATGGAAAGAGAGAAAATACGATGCCATTGGTACCTATGCGTTTGTTGCTCGATCATGCCGCGGAAAACAATTACGGCTTGGCCGCTTTTAATGTCAACAACATGGAACAGATCCAAGCGATCATGGAAGCGGCCAAGGAGACCGATTCGCCGGTCATCGTCCAGGCCAGCCGTGGCGCACGTTCCTATTCGCAGGACAACTACCTGCGGCATCTCATGCTTGCCGCCGCCGAGCTCTATCCGCAGATTCCGATGGTCATGCACCAGGATCATGGCAACAGCGCGGCGACGTGCAAGAGCGCGATCGACAATGGATTTACGAGCGTGATGATGGATGGATCGCTGGAAGAAGATGGCAAGACGCCGGCCGATTACACGTACAATGCCAACGTAACCAAAGAGGTCGTCGAAGCGGCCCACGCCTTGGGCGTTTCGGTCGAAGGCGAATTGGGCTGTCTCGGTTCGCTCGAATCGGGTGAAGGCGAGCAGGAAGATGGCCATGGAGCAGTCGGACAGCTCACCAAAGAACAACTCCTCACCGACCCGGAAGAGGCCGAGCAGTTCGTCGCCGAAACGGGCGTCGATGCCCTCGCGGTCGCCATTGGCACCAGCCATGGAGCTTACAAATTCACGAGCAAACCCTCCGGCGAAGTGCTGGCGATGGATCGCATTGAAGAGATTCACCGCCGGCTGCCGAACTGCCATCTCGTCATGCACGGCAGCAGCAGCGTGCCACAAGATTTGCAGGACATCATCAACAAGTACGGCGGCAGCCTCCGGCAAACGTGGGGCGTACCGGTCGAAGAAATCCAACGAGGCATCAAGAGCGGCGTCCGGAAAGTCAACGTCGACACCGACAACCGGCTGGCGATTACCGGCGCGATTCGCAAGGTACTGATCGAAACCCCCGAGAAATTCGACCCGCGTGACTACCTCAAGCCGGCTCGCGAAGCGATGAAGCAGGTCTGCATCGCCCGCATGGAATCCTTCGGCCAAGCCGGCAACGCAGGGAAGATCAAGCCGGTTTCCATCGACAAGTTCGCCAGATTTTACGCGATGGTATAATGGAGATCATGAGCACTGCCGAGAAACTTACGACCGCTGAGGAGTTGCTGCGCTTGCCGCGTGGCGAATTTCGGTACGAATTGATAGAGGGAGAGTTACTAATGATGACTCCTGCTGGAAGTGAGCATGGCGCGATAGGCATGGACCTTGGCATGTTCCTTGCGCAGTACGTTCGCAAACATGCATTAGGGCGAGTCTTTTGCGCCGAGACGGGATTCAAGATTAGCCAGAACCCCGACACGGTGCTCGCTCCCGACGTTGCTTTCGTTTGCCAATCTCGATTGGAGGAGATCGGGTTACCCAAGTCTTTTTTCCCGGAAGCTCCCGCGCTTGCAGTTGAAGTTGCTTCGCCCGGCGATACGATCGAGGAGGTCGACACAAAAATTCGTCGTTGGCTGACGGCCGGCACCCAATTGGCTTGGGTCGTCAATCCGAGTGGACGGACGGTGACGATCTATCGCGCGCTCGACGACATCCAGGTGCTTACCGAAAAAGACACGCTGACCGGCGATTCGGTGGTGCCAGGCTTTGAGTGCAAAGTGGCCGAGTTGTTTGCGGGACTGAGTTAGCTGTCGCTGGTGCCGTTGACCAGCGCAATGAGCTTTTGCCCCGGGCCGGGAGGTGTGCTTTTTTCGTCGGTGGCGACCAACAGATTGCCTGACTCTTCGATGCGGAAGAGCACGAGCGTCGATTTACCGTAGCGGGCGAGAAAATCGTCGAACGTAAAATCGTCGGTAAGCAGCGTTTTTTTGATCACTGCCCCAGCCCGGAAGCGGGACTCCAGCTGTTCGGTCGTCGAGAGATTACCAAACAGGGTGCGACCGCGCTGATAGGCGCCCACCGCTTCGGTTCGTTCGTTCGACGATTCGGCGGCGGCGACTTGGTAGACTTCCGAGCGGCCAAAGCGTTCGGCCAGCCCCATCGCGGCCAGCGTGTTGACTTCGTCGTTCGGGGTCATAGCCAGCAGTCGACCGATGCCGCCGAGGTCGATTTCTTCTTGGACGAATTCGCTGCCGATGCTGGCGTAGGCGATCGGAATCCCCGCCATGCGTGCGGCCGCATTGTTCCTCGGGTTCGTGTCGACCATCAGTACAGGAAACCCCTCTTCCTGAAGGGCGGCGGCAATCTCGCGCACCGCCGGCGAAGCGCCAGCAAACAGCACGCCTTGAGGATTCTCGCCCGAGAGCCCCAACCAACGCGCCAGCGGGGCGAGCGTCAGACCGTACACCGTCACGGTCGCCACGATGACGAAAAAGGTGATGAGCACAAACCGGTCGGCCTCGGGAGCAAGCGGATGTTCGGCATCAATCAGAGCCAGGGCAAACAGCGAGCTGACCGCCGCGGCAACGATTCCCCGGGGATGGATCCAGGAGAGCAGCGTCCGCTCTTGCCAGCTTAGCCCGCTGCCAATGGTTGCGATAAGCACCGACACCGGACGCACGACCAAAATGAGGAGGGCTACGAATCCGACGCTTTGCCAACCGAGCGTGCGCAAGGCTTCCATGTCGATCGTAAGACGTGAGGAGAGCACGATAAACAGCGTCGAGATGAGCAGTACGCGTAGGTTTTCTTTGAACTCGATCACATGCCGAATCGCCACGCTGCGCTGATTAGCCAACATCACCCCGAGCAGGGTGACCGTGACGAGCCCGGACTCTTCTTGGAGGGTGTTGGAAAGGGCGTACAGAAAAATCACAAAGGCCAAGATGATCGGGTTCTGCAAGTAGTCGGGCACCCAATAGCGGCGAAGCATTTGTATCAGAACAAGAGCCCCCAATCCGCTGAGCACCAAGGCGTAGAGAAGCGTTATCGCGAAGCCCCAGAGCGAGTCGCTGGCGATATTGCCGTGCGACTGATGGAGGAGGATTTCAAAGACCAGCGCCGCAATCACGGCCCCGATTGGATCGTTGACGATGCCTTCCCACTTGGCAAGCGAGCCGATGCGCCGGACGGGTTGCACATGGCGCAGCAGAGGCAGGATGACCGTGGGCCCGCTGACGGTTAAGAGGGCGCCCAGCAGGATGGCCATCTGGGGCGAGAAGCCGGCAACCGCGTAGGCCAGCCAAGCCGTAAGCAGCCAAGTAATGCCCAACCCGAGACTGACGAGCCGAATCACCGATCCGCGCGTCTCCTTGATCTCATGGAAATTGAGACTCAGGCCGCCTTCGAACAAGATGATTCCGACCGCTAGCGAAACGATGGCGAAGAACAGATCGTCGCCATCGGGGCTCGGCTCCGAACCGGGCAGTTTTCCTAGTAGAACACCGAACAGGAGAAGCAGCACGATCGCCGGCAGGCGAAACCGCCAAGCGACCCACTGGGCGGCGATGCCCAGGGCCAGAATGCCGGCGAGATAGAGGGGGTAGTTGGTCATGGTTGGCCCATTCTAAGCCAATAATCAGGGCAGGCGATAGCATTTTCAAAAGAATGATTTGAGCAGGACATTCAGCCCCGCCGTTTACGGCGGGATGGACCCTCGAGCGAAACTTTCCCGCCAAGCCGGGGTTTAACAAGAGAAGAAGCCAAAGAAACCTGCATTGCTTCGATCCAACCTCGAACCCAACAAGTGCCATCATGCGAACCCAAAAACCCTCTTTTGTGCTGATGCTGTCGGCTCTATTCGTTGGCCCGGTGATGGCCGAAGACGACCCGGCCGGTCGGCCTGAGCGAGGCGAATTCCGGCAAGAAATTCTGGAAGCGTTTGATGAGGATGGCAACGGCCAGTTGGACAACGGGGAACGGATCAACGCGCGTGAGAAGATGCGCGGCCGACGTGGGAAAGAGGGAGCGAAAGGGCACCGACGTGGCGAAGGTCCGCCGAATCCCGAGGAGCTGTTCGAACGCTTTGATACCAATGGCGACAACCAACTCAGTCGCGAAGAATTTCGCAAGCTGGCCAAGTCGATGCGTGAGCATCACGAGAAGCGGCACGCAAAACATCATCAGGGAAAGGGTCCGCGTGGCGAAGGCTCGGGTCGTCGGCCTGGACCGCCAGGAGAAGATCGTCGCGATTTCCGTCCTTCCGGCCCGCTACAGAACCCGGGTGATCGTCCGCCGCGAGCAGGGAAAGGTCGACGCGGTGGAGGGCCTGAAGGTCCGGGGGGACGAGATTTTGAGGGACGGCATCGGCCTAGCCCGGATAAAATTTTCGACCGTTTCGACAAGAACGACGATGGCCAACTGAGCCGAGAAGAATTTGGAAAACTGTCTCGAGCGATGCGCGAAATGCGAGATCGTTTTCACGGAGAAAAGGGCAAGAAATTCGGGAAAGACCACGGAGGTCGCCGAGGCCCTGAAGGGTCTTGACGTGAGCCGCAACGCGCTAGCGTCGGGTAGCGAAGGCAGAGCGTTACCCACCTTCTTGACCCACCCCCTTGGCCCGCGGCTAGCGCCGTGCGGCTCACAAACGTAAGACTTGTCGCACTAGGGCCCCGTGCGCTGTTTGCCCCCCAGCTTGTGCACGGGGGCCTATGTGTGTCTTCGAAGTCGACAGTCCAGAGGCAGTCGGAGGGCTTGTGTCGATTATGCCTACTCTTTCTTTGGCATTGGGGGGCGGGAAAACCTACCAGAGAGTTTGCCGCTTCCTTGGGCCCTATTTATACTGGAGGAACGGATCTGCGACTTTTTTCTCCTCCGGCCACCCGAGTTTCTCTATGCGTGTTGTTTCGACCTTCTTTTGTATGCTTGGCCTAGTGTTCGTGGGCGGCAGCGCCACGGCTCGCGGGCAGTTTGCTCCTGGAGTGCTGACGACGATTGCGCCGGAGGTGACTCAAGCCGATTTGGTCGGCGTCCACGATATCCTCGAATTGCGAGCGAATGCCGAGTTGGAGCGGGAGCCCGATTCAAGCACCAAGAGTCGCACGCTTTTCGAGATGGCCAAGTCGGTAGGGTTCCGTCGTGATGTTTGGTGTCTCGAGTTCACGTTCAAACCGTTGCGAATGATCCAAGTCGACATTCCTCAAGAATCGGGGAAAATGCAACGGAAGCTTATTTGGTATCTGGTCTACCGAGTGCGAAATACGGGCGTCGGGCTCTCTCCCCAAGAGCAAGAAGACCGCACTTTTATGGCGGTCGAGAAGTCGATGGGCCCGCTTCAGTTTGTTCCCGAGTTTGTTTTGTCGAGCCACGACCACGACCGCACGGGGCAACCGGTTCGCAAGGCTTATTTGGATCGAATCCTTCCTGCCGCGATTCCAGCAATCGAACGGCGTGAGATGTCGGGCAGCCAGCTTCTCAGCAGCGTGCAAATCTCTGAGCAGAATCTCGAAGTGGAGGGTGGCCGATCGATTGGCGGAGTATGGGGCGTTGCCATGTGGGAAGATGTGGACCCGCAAATCGACTTTTTCTCGGTTTTCGTCGGAGGGCTGACCAATGCCTACCAGTGGCAGGACTCGCCCGAATCGTTCCAGTTGGGCGATCCCCCCGGCAAGGGGCGCAAGTTTCAGCATAAGAAGCTGCAACTGAATTTCTGGAGGCCGGGCGACGATTTGGCCGAGAATGAGCGAGAAATCCGCTATGGATCGGCTCCCGGCAGGGCGGAGAGCTATGGCACGGACGAAGGCGTTGCCTACCGCTGGATTTCCCGCTAGAATCACTGGGCTACCATCTTCCCCCTCCAGCCCCTAGCCCCTCAACTACAATGGCTCATAAAAAAGGACAAGGCTCCAGCCGCAACGGTCGCGACAGCAATGCACAGCGGCGTGGCGTGAAGAAATTCGGCGGTGAGAAAGTCATCGCCGGCAATATCCTCATTCGTCAGCTCGGCAACAAGTTTCATCCGGGCAAGGGAGTCGGCCAAGGAAATGATTATACCTTGTTCGCGCTGATCGATGGCGAAGTGCTGTTTGATCGCAAGGGTCGCCGAATCAATGTGATGCCGGCAGCTTAAGAGTCCATCGAAATATCGAATCAAGCAGAGGATGCGCCATCGTGTGCATCCTTTTTTATTGGGAGGTCTCCAGCCTCCAGCCTCCAGCCTCTAACCTCAAGCTTCCCCCCATGTTTGTTGATCGCGTTACTGTTGAAATGGAAGCCGGCAAAGGGGGCGATGGCTGCATGAGCTTTCGTCGCGAAAAATTTGTGCCTCGAGGCGGACCCGATGGGGGCGATGGGGGCAACGGCGGAAGCATTATCGTCTTGGCCGAGCCGGGGGTTGATAGCCTTGCTTCGCTCGTCCATCGCAAGCACTGGCGAGCCAAGTCGGGGGTTCCAGGCAGCGGCAGCAATCGACATGGAGCCAATGCCAAGGACTTGACGATTCTTGTGCCGCCGGGCACGGTGCTCGTCGATGCGACAGGCGACTTCGTTTTGAAAGACCTTGCCGTGCCCGGCGAGAGTGTGGTTGCTGCCCAGGGGGGTCGCGGCGGTAAAGGCAACGTCCGTTTCAAGTCGTCTACCAATCAGGCGCCGCGTGAGTCGACCCGCGGCGGCACAGGCGAGAAGCGGCGGTTGGTCTTCGAGTTGAAGGTGATTGCCGACGTGGGACTGCTCGGCAAACCGAACGCGGGGAAGAGCACCCTTTTGAGCCGCGTGTCGCGTGCTCGGCCTGAGATCGCCGATTACCCGTTCACGACCAAGATCCCCAACTTGGGTATTGTGCAAGTCGATATGGATCGGTCGATGGTCATTGCCGACATTCCCGGTTTGATCGAAGGGGCCCATAGTGGTGCGGGACTGGGGCACGAGTTTTTGCGGCACGTCGAGCGGACTCGTGTGCTGATCCATCTGGTCGAGCCGATGCCGATGGACGAATCGGATCCGGTGGAAAACTATCGCGCGATCCGCGAGGAACTTTTTCTTTATGACGAAAATCTGTCTGCCCGGCCTGAGCTCATTGCTGTCAGTAAAGCCGAACTGCCTGGGGCCGAGGAGGTGCGAGATCAACTACGCGAAGCGACTGGGAGTGACGTGCTACTCTTTTCCTCGGTCACGGGGCAAGGTCTTAACGATCTGATTCACCGCACGTTTGCCTTGCTTTCTGAAGAGCGGCAACCGACATGAGCGCTCTCCAAGAGACAGGTCTCTTGGCCATCGATGTGGGCAACAGCCAAGTCAAGTTCGGCTGGTTTGCGCCGAAGACGGCTTGTGTGTCGGAGTTGAAACCGAGCGAGCTGGCGATTACGCGGTCGCAGCTCCCCCAGCCTGAAGAGACGCTTGCGGTTTCGCACGGGGAACTGTCGCGCGACCAGTTCGTGGCGCAGGTGGGTGATTGGCTCGATCGGTTGCCCGCGGCAGAGCCGCGGCGCTTCTTGGCTTCGGTTCATACGGGTGCGGCGCAGTGGGTGTGCGAGTTGCTTCCTCGCTCTTTGCATGCGCTGACTGCGGCGGAGTTGCCGTTGGAAGTGCGCGTTGATGAGCCGGAGAAGGTGGGGGTCGATCGTCTACTCAGTGCGGTAGCGGCCAACCGGTTGCGCGAGCGAAATCGCTCGGCTGTTGTGGTGAGCTTGGGTACCGCTTGCACCGTGAATTTGATTGGTGCGGATGGTGCCTTTGAGGGCGGCGCAATTCTGCCTGGCCTTGGGATGTCGGCCTCGGCGCTGCACACGGGTACCTCGGCGCTGCCGCTGCTCTCTGCAGAGGGGATCGACCCGCCTGCCGACGCGGTGGGCAAGTCGACGCACGCGGCCATTTCGTCGGGGCTCATCTGGGGCGTTGTGGGAGCTGCCGGCGAATTGATCGATCGCATGACGCAATCTTTCGAGAAACCGCCGCAGGTTTTTATTACGGGTGGCGACGCGACGCGACTTGTGGGGAAATTAATCGATTCCGACGGGCCAGCACGGCATGTCCCGAATATGGTTTTGGCAGGAATCCGAATTGCCGCCGAGGAGCGGTAGCCGCGTGAGCTCAATTCAGAATACGCGAGTTGCAGTTTTTACCCCTTCTGGCCAAGGCGCTGTGGCCGTGATTGGGGTCGCAGGTCCGGCTGCGGTGTCTACGGTGAATCGCTATTTCCGAGCGGCCGGCGGACGATCGCTTCGCGAACAGCCCCTTGATCGAATCGTCTACGGCCATTGGAGCGAAGAAGATCTCGTGGTTTGCCGCCGAAAAACTGAGGTGGTGGAAATTCACTGCCATGGAGGGGCCGCTTCGATTTCTCAAATTTTGACGCACCTGACCAACGCCGGTTGCGAGGAGATCGATTGGCAGCAATGGGTTGCTGCCGAATCGGCTTGCCCGTTGGCGGCTGAGGCGCAGATTGCGCTCTCCACCGTGAGCACCCTGCGCACAGCGAAAATTCTGCTCGACCAATACCACGGCGCTTTGCGGCAGGAGATATTTGAGATTCAAGGGCAGCTTCGCAAGGACTTGGCCAAGGGAGCTGCCGAGCGAATTCAAAAATTGCTTGCAACGGCTGAACTGGGGCTGCATCTCACCAAGCCCTGGCGGGTGGTTCTGGCGGGTCTTCCGAATGTTGGCAAGAGTAGCCTCATCAATGCCTTGGTCGGCTATCAAAGGGCAATCGTATTCGATCAACCGGGGACGACTCGGGACGTCGTCTCGGCGACGACTGCTGCACATGGCTGGCCCATGCAGCTTAGCGATACGGCCGGACTGCATGCGACGGCCGATGAGTTGGAAAGTGCGGGGATCGCTCAAGCGCAGCAACCCTTGCAAGAGGCCGACCTAGTGCTCTGGATACTCGACGTTTCTCAACTCGAATCGGGCTGGGAAACCTCGGTGCAGGAAATCGCTCGCGACCAATTTTTGAAATCCAAGGCGTGCTTCGATTGGTCGCGCGTGCTCGTGATCGTCAACAAGATCGATTTGTTGCCCGGGGTGGTGAAGCCTGTTCTCGATGCGGTGGCGACAAGCGCAGTTACCAAGGCGGGAATCGCCGAGCTGCTGCAGGAGGTGGCAGACCGGCTTGTTCCTTGCCCTCCGCCCAAGGGGGCCGCAGTTCCATTTACTACAAGACAAGTTTCGCTGTTGCAAGAGGCGCTCGCTCGATGTGAAAACGGCGCGGCAGACGAAGCGTGTGACGTTTTAGAGCAACTCGAATCTTCGATCGACTGAATTGGTTGCCAGCAGTGCCAGCGCAGGCGTTACAAAAACGGTCTTTCTTCGCGATTGCCATAATTGTTGCAATCTGAATAACCCTCGCGGACGATAACGGACGATGGCGGCGCCCATTCTTTCAAAGGGCTCCCGCTGTTAACCCGCAGAAACAATTTAATAGGGCTACGGCCCACGTTGAGAAGGAGAATTCCATGCGAGGGGGGAAACTTGGGGGACTTCGTCAGTGCTGCGCGAATCAGTTGGCGCTTGCAGCGATGATGGGAGGTCTCTGGTCGCTAAGCAGCGGCACGATGATTCAGACGACCGAGGCTGCCAATGGCGTCACGGAAGACCAATGCGAAACGCGATTCAGGAATGAACAGTCGATCCTTGTGGCTTCGAGCAAATCGCCTGGGGAAGCGCTTCTGATGGGGGTTGCCAGCGATGCGCTTGAGCCCATAGCCAACAGCTCGATGCAGGTGCCAGATCTTGCCGAAGTGAGGGTGCCTGACCTTGCCGGCCCCGTGGAAATCAGCGATCGAGCGATCACCGCGCTTGCGGAGCTGGAAGTCCTCAGTTTTCACGGTGTGACGCCGGGGGTTTCGTCTCGACGTGACGTCCTGCGAGAATGGGGTGATCCTCGCACAGAAGACACGACCGCCGAAACCTTGCCCTATCGGTTCGACAAGCTCCGCTCGGTGCGTGTTAAGTTCGAGGGCAACGTCGTCGAGGCGATCGTGGTCGAATTGGCCTCGCCCCTTTCGACCGAAGAACTGGCCAGCAAGTTGAGTTTGAATGCCATTCGCCCGGCCTTGCTTGCGGACGAAAGTGGAGATCCGCTTGCTCTGGCGTTTCCAGAACGGGGAATTGTTCTTAGGTATTCAGGTGAGGGACAAGTAGGCGAGATCGTGATCCAGCCCATCAAGGCGGCCAGTTTTCTGCTGCGCGCCGAAAGCTATGCCAAGACCAACCTGTCAGCCTGTCGAGAAGACTTGCACGTGGCCTTGGACCTCGACCGGACTTCGGCCTCTACCCGCCGGTTGCTCTCGGATATTTACTTGACCCTTGGCCAAGCCGTGGCTGCCGAGCGTTACTCGGCCGAGGCGCTTGAGATCGAACCTCGGAATCACGCCGCCCGGCTTCAGCATGCAAAGTGCCTGCGTCAGCTTGCCCGCTACGAACTAGCGATAAGTGAGACTCGGAAGGTCTTAGCCTCCTCCGAGGAGAATTCGCTGGATCGCGCCACGGCACTCTACGAAATGAGTCAACTGGCAGCTTTCGGATCCCAGGGCGAGGCCCAGGAGGCTGTCGGGTTGCTGACAAAATCCATTGAGATCGCCGATGAGTTAGCCATCGCTAGTGACGACCCCGTCAGCCAACAGGCGAAGCAATTGCTCGTTGAGACCCATCTTGCCATGGCGGTAGAAATCGCCAGGGGCGAGTGGTCTCTCGAAGACCAAATGGTTCCCCAATGGATCGAGCGCGCCTCGGCATTGTCGGAAGAGATGATTGCGACCGATGCGTCCGATTTGCCGCTTCGTCTTCGGGTTGCCGTCAGCGCTTTGGCTGCAGCGGCCAGTCTTGAGACGCCCATCGATCCGCTGCTGTGGATCGAGGAAGCTGAGGAAACCGTTCAGCTCCTGCAAGCTTCGATACAAGATCGTGAAACTCGTGGCCAGTACGAGTGGCAATTGGGATTGGCCTATTTTCATGGAGCGCAGGTCCAGCATCGTCGTAGCGAGCCCGACAGTGCCGAGCGTTTGGCGAAATTGGCCATTACGAAGTTGCGTGATCTCGCAAAACAACGGGATGAGCTTCCCGATACGGCCTACTTGATGGGCCGGCTCTACTTCCAAATTGGAGCCATTCATGCGGTGCATCACGA